>JACDAG010000587.1 GCA_013695565.1 Bradyrhizobium sp. | reverse complement strand
GGTAACCCTTCGAACAATTGCTCGTCAGCCATCGTCAGCCCCGCTTCGCGCGCAATGCCAGCGAATCACAGCAAAGCGGCCTTGGCAAATGCTGGGGAGGAATGATTCTCATCCTCTCAGGATGACGCGGCCGAGTGAGAACCCTCACGTCCCCTTCAAATAAAAATTCGCGCGCTTCCCGAGCGCGATCCGGCGCAGCGCGCGGCGCATCGCCATCGAGGCGCGGAGCGGTTTGATGGCTGCTGTCACCGTCCGGTAGAACGCGAGCTTGACCGCGTCCCGCACAGGCTGCCGGCCGGGCGGCTGTTGCGGCATCCCGATGCCGCGCAGCATCGAATTGAAGAAATGCAGGTCGTTGAGGCGGCGCACCTCGCACGTCTTCCAAGTGATCGCCATCGAGATCGAGAACGAATCCGCGGTCCGCACCCAATGCGGCCACTGATACGGCACGTAGCAGCCGTCGCCCGCGAACAGGTGAAACTCCTGGCCGCGCGGCGCAAAGCGCTCGTCATATTTCAAATTGCGATGCTTGGTCATCGAGCGCTCGATCTCGTCATCGGAGACGATGCTGCGGTCGGTATTGTCCAGGATCGTGAAGAATTTCTCGCCGTGGATATGGACGAAGAAATTGTCTTCGCTGTCGAGATGGAACGGCGTGGTTGAGTTCGGCGAGGATACGAACAGGAACCCTTCGAGCTGTTCGAAGCCGGCATCCAGCAGGCTGTTGAAGCCGCGGGCACGCGCCACCGAGAGCAGGGTGTCTTCCAATAGCTTGCGATATTCCGGCGAATTCTCCACGCGCTTGAGCACCATCCAGGCGCCGGCGGTTTCGATGCTTTTCACCACCTCGACGGGATCGAGATCGACCGAGGGGATTGCGTCGGGGTCCTGGCTGATCGCGACCTTGCCGGAATTATACTCGATCAGGTCGCGCGGCAACTCAGCAGCCAATTGTGCGATGCGCGGCAGCATCAAGAGCGGATGGCCGGCCAGCTTGTGACGGATCGCAAACGGCTTTAGCGGAAAGTCGCGCCGCAGCGCATCGTTGTCGGCCGTGATGACGGGGGCAACTGTTGTAATCGTATTCATGAGGATTTTTCCTGGCGTTTCCTGATGAAGCGGATGGCGCGGCGTACCGGCTCGCGGGCCAGCTTGCGCAGTGTCAGTGTGGATTGGGCAAGGGTGGCGACGACACCGCCCCGCCGCAGCGGAATGAGGACGTCGCCGATCGCAAGCCGGCCGCGCCAGATCGGATTGATCATGGGATGGTCGGCATTGGCGGTGGAATCGACCAGCGCAACTGTGGGGTCGGCGCAGAGATGCCGGGTCAGATCCAGCGTCAGCTGCACCCCCGGCGAGAATTTCGAAAAGCGCTCGTCGACGCCGAGCTTGAAATAGAAGGCGCGGTCCAGATGCCGCAGCACGATCGCGGAAGCCACCGGCGTCTCGCCGGCCCGCAATGTCACGATCTCGCATTGCCCGGTGGCTGCAAGCGCCGAGGTGGCGCGGCGGATAAAGGCCGCGTCGCCCGCGTGCTGCACCAGCGCGGTGCCGCGCTTGGCCTTCCAGCCGCTGGCTTCCAGCAACAGGAAGGTCTCGATCGCCGCGGTGACGTCGACCGGCGTGCGCGCACTTTCAAAATGCACCGCGCCGGCCTCGGCGAGGCGGTTGCGCTGGCGGCGCAATTCCTTGAGTTTCTTCGGCCCCAGCGCCTCGCGCAGCAATTCATCGGCATCGAGGGTCGCATCGAGCGCGGCGCGAACATGCGATTGCAGCACGCGCGGCGCGAGGCCATCGTGCCGCAAGGCATCGGTGAAAGCCTTCATGGCGTCGCCGTCGAGCGACATGTCGCGCAGGATCAGCGCGTGCGCGCCGGCCTGCCGCGCGTTGTCCAGCAGCGCCGCTGCCGCTTCCTCGGCGTGGTCGCGATCGAGCAGCGGCGTGCACAGCGAGCCATAGGGGTCGGCGCTGACCCAGACGGGCAGGGGGACCCTGTAGGCGCGCCACATCGAAATGACAGGCATCAGGCCGGTCAGGTCGGCGGCATCGCTCCAGGCGCAGAGCGCGGAAGCGCCGACGCGGCCGCGCGCGGACGCGTGCACCGCCAATTCCCATTCGGGAACGTAATAGCCGTTGGGCTCGGCGGCGCGCTCGGACAGTGCTCGCCATTGGGCGGCGGAGAGCTCGGCAAGCGGCGTCAGCGCACCGGCGGGCTTTGCCAGCGGCGCACGCGCGCGCGCGGCATCCTTTGGCGATGCTCGACGGACTACCGTTGTCTGGGCAATCTCGGCCACTTCCCCGTTTCCCCGCTCGCGATTTTGCGGAGCGCACCGACAGGGTGCCGCGCGCATCCACCGCTTTCACGGGGGACGCTAATAGAAAGAAATGGAAAATGCCGATGGCGCAACGCTCGGATTTGAGCGGTCGGTTTAACGGTCCGTTCAGCATGCCGCCGCCGGGCGGACGCTTTGGACGAGGGACAAGCGTTTAAGGCCCGGGCGGACCATCCGCCGTCCGCGGTCCTGGTGGGCCCGGATTATTGGACCAAAACGTAGCCCGCCGGCGCGAACCGGCGGGATGTATCGTTCGTCAGCCTCGTCTGAGATTTTCAGCCTACCCTGAGGTTTTCCGCGGAGGTCTTGCCGCGGTTTTCTTTCTCTTCGTAGCTGACCTTGGCGCCCTCATTCAGGGAACTCAGCCCGGCTTTTTCCACCGCCGAGATATGCACGAACACATCCTTGCCGCCGCTATCGGGCTGGATAAACCCAAACCCCTTGGTCGCGTTGAACCATTTCACAGTACCTGTCGCCACGTCCGCACTCCCTGTTTTGATCGAGGAGGCACCCTAGGTCCGTCTGATGGTGCCCCGCAAGGAAAAACCCGCGGGAACCCGCGGACGGCCAGGCGCGGCCAAACCGCCCAGCTTGGCCAGGATGGGGGCTGGCTGGCCGGTCCGCAGGGTGGGTTGAGCCCTTCCAGAAACCCGTCCCCCGGGGACAATGCAGGCGAAGGGTGGCCGCGCGTCACTCATTCGCCCGCTTCGGCCAGCTGGTACCGGACCGGCGTGTGGTGCCATCCCTCGTCGTGCTTGCGCCAATAAACCTCCTTTAGCCGCGTCGAGACCGGCCCGGGCCGGTCGTTGCCGAGGATGCGCGTGCCGATCCGCGCCGCCGGCATGACGCCGCCGGCGGTCGTCGCCAGAAAAATCTCGTCGACATGGTCGAGCGCCGATCGCGGGATCGGCTCAACCGTCGCCTCGATGCCGAGTTCGGCGCACAGCTCCAGCACCGATTGCCGGGTGATCCCGCGCAGGCTGCCGCGATCTGGCGTCGATACCCGGCCGTCCCTCACGACGAAGACGTTGAAACCCGGCCCCTCGGTGAGGAAACCCTGCGCATCGCATAGCACGGCGGTGTCGAAGCCGGCATCGTGCGCTTCCATCAGGCCGGAGGTCAGATCGTTCCACTGATAGTTTTTCACGGTGGGATCGACCGAGGCGTCGGGCACGCGCGGCGTCGAGGCAATGAAGACATGGGCGCCGCGCGCCTGCACATCCCTAGGCACGACATCGATCCAGGGCAGCGCATAGGCGATCAAATGGTTTTCGCAATCCGCCGGCCGGCGCGATCCCATCACGCGCGGCCGTCCGCGCGAGGCGACCATCGCGACATAGGCGTCCGCCAGACCCGTGAGCGCCACACAGCGATGCAGGATCGCCTCGATCGCGGCGCGGTCTTCCGGCGGATGGATTCTTCGTTTCTCCATCGAGCGCTCGAAGCGGTCGAGATGGTCGGCAAGCCTGAAGAAGCCGCCCTTGAACACATGCACGACGTCGTAGACGACGTCTGACCGTGTAAACCCCCAATCCGTCACCGGCAGCGTCGCCTCGGCGATCGGGACATAGCGTCCGCGGACGTAACCGGCGCCATCGGGAAAGGGTGCGGTGGTCATGCGGTGGTCTCCGGGAGAGGCTGCCGTTATGGCGACGTATTCGCCGACATAGCATATCGGATGGATCGAGCCCAACGGGTCCGCGCAAAGCGCGTGGCGCGAATGCGGTCGTCGAACCGATCCAACAAAAGGCGACTACTGGTGATCCCCACCACAGACGAAGAACGCGACGGCTGAATGCGCGCAGGCGGGGATGAGGCCAAGGCGTTGTACAGGCCACTCTGAAAATCGTTGCGAGAGGGGCGGATAAGGAGGAAGATCGCGCTGTAGGGACGGCCGTCGAGTTGTGACATTTGCCACAGTGCCAAGAACTTGCTTCTCACATGCTCCGGCGACCACAAAGAAACGGATCCTCCCTAAACGATGCAGGAGAGTGGCATGAACAAGCAAAAAATCCGCGAGCAAAGCCCGACGAAACCGAACGATGAACTCGCCAAGGGTGCATCCATTGATGTCAACATGGAGCTTGGCGAAGAAGATTTATCGAAAGTGTCAGGCGGGACGTGCGCGAAGGGGCAGCACATCCCGAAAGTTAAAATCATCGTTTGAGCCTGTTACGCCTTTTGCTGCGTCGTCTCGCGAGCAAGCGCAATATCGTGCCCCGCGTGCGGCAAAACAACCCGACGGGCAAATCACTTCGTCTTTTCGGAAATTATGTCAAGCCCCAAAATAAAAAATATTTCGCTTTATCCGAAGATCAAATCAGGACATATCTTGGTCATCCCGTCCCGCTCAGAGGGGCGTTGGCCATCGTCACAACGAGGGACGGGGATGCGGTGGACGCGGATGTTGCGACTGACGAGCGCGACTGAGGCGTACGGCGAAGTCGTGTGGTCCTGACGTCGCGTTGCTGGCGTCAATGCTCCTGGGAGACATTCGATTTCCCAGGGCGCAACGGAGGCAAAAGAGCCGTTCTCCGGGGAGATCACGTATAAGCCGT
>JACDAG010000545.1 GCA_013695565.1 Bradyrhizobium sp. | reverse complement strand
CGCCGAGGCCGACGAAGCGCGCCGTGATGCCCTGCAGCCACGGCACTGCCGTGATCAGCCGCACCACCAGTGGGGCCTTCAGCGGCGCGCCGCCCGGCTTCAACGCCGCGCTGACGATATTGTTTTGCGCCACGACCTGCATCCGCTGCGTCATCCGCACCGGAAATTCGCGGCGCCGGCGTACCGCATCGAGTTCCTCCTCGGTCGGGCAACCCTTCACCAGCTTTGCCGCCAGCAGATTGGCGGTGGCGACCGCGTCCTGAACCGCGAGATTGACGCCGACACCACCGATCGGCGACATCGCATGCGCGGCATCGCCGATACACAACAGGCCCGGTCGGGTCCAGCGCGGCAAGCGATTGATTGCCACCGTCAGCAGCTTGACGTCGTCCCAGCCCTTCACTTCCGACAGGCCGGATTTGAGGATCGGTGCGATCCGCGCGATGTCGTTCAGCAACGCGGGCAATCCCCTCGCCTTGACCGCGTCGTACTGGCCCTTGGCGATGACGTAAGCGCATTGCCAGTAATCGCCGCGGTCGAACGTCACCATCATGCTGCCGGGATCGACGCGGGCGAACACGTTTTCGGTTTCGTTCTCGCGTTTTCCGGCGCGAAACCACAGCACGTCCATCGGCGCGCCGATTTCCTCGATCGCAAGACCCGCCCGTTCGCGCACCAGCGAATGGCGGCCATCGCAGGCGATGGTCAGATCGGCCTCGATATCGAGCACGCCTTCCGGTGTCGTAGCCCGCACGCCCGCGATGCGGTCGCCTTCCCAAATCAGGTCGGTCGCTTCAGCGCTAATCATCACCTTGAGCGCGGTAAACCGCTTGCCGCTTTCGCGCAGGAAGTTGAGGAAATCCCACTGCGGCATGAACGCGATGAAGGGATACTTGACCTTGAGCCGACTGAGGTCGGCGATCCGCACCGACGCACCGCCGAACATCCCGTCCATCTTCTGCAGGCGCTGATGCGGCAGCTTGAGGAAGCCGTCGATCAACCCGAGTTCATCCATCACCTGCAGCGTCGAGGGATGCACGGTGTCGCCGCGAAAATCGCGAAAGAAATCCGCGTGCTTCTCCAGCACCACGACATCGATCCCGGCGCGGCCCAGCAGATATCCCAGCATCATGCCGGCCGGGCCGCCGCCGACGATGCAGCAACGGGCCTTCATGGTGCGGCCTGAGGGCTGCCGCGGAAAATTGCCTGTGTCCATGATCGACCTCCGAGCCGCGATTGTAGCTCAATCGGACGACGTTGGCGGGACTATCGCCGGAAGCTCTTGATCTCCGACACGCTACCGTCGCGGTAGACCAGTTCCACCGAGACTGACTTGGTGGCCGGTGCGAGCTTGAGATAGGGCTGCGAGTCGTGCGGGATGACACTGGGATCCCTGGGATCACACGGCGGCAGCTTCAGGACCTTGTCGGGCACCGTGCTGTCGATGCCGACGCGGACCTCGCGGATCGCGCAGCGATACGACATCAGATGCGTGTAATAAACCATCAGCCCGTTGAATTCGCGAAACGACAGCCAGCTTGTCGCGGTCATGTCGAGGATCTTGCGCTGGTCGCGGATCAATGCGGCCTCGGGATCGAACCGGATCGGAAACGGCCCCTGCACTTCGCCATTGGTGTCGACATAGCGAACCTGGATGGTGGACGCCGGCGCATCGGCCGGAAGCTCGATCGACGGGTTCGGCATCCGCTTGCGGGTGCGCGGATCCAGCGTGTCGATGAAACCGGTCTCGCGGAAGTCGCCGGCCTCGCCTATCCGCCAGGAAATCCCGAGCGTCGGATCGGCGATCGAAAACACCACCGTCCAGCCGCTATTGTGGCGCGAGAACATCGCGATCGGCGCGTTGACGGAATCGTTGTGTGGCGCAAGCCGCTGCACCGGCGGCAGCGCTGCAAGCTTCTGCAGCGGCTCCGCGGGCTTGGCGATCTCGGGCGCGGGCTTTACCGTACCGCTCAAAAATACGTCGTCGACCATCTGGTCGAAGTAGACGGGTATCTGCTTGTGCCTGATGGTCTCGGCCATCTCGCTGACCAGCCGCCGCGTGCGCTGTGCGACCTGCACGAGGTTGACACCAGGCTGCGTCAGCTCCCTGGCAAAGGTTCGCGTGAATACCGAATTCGGATTGTCGTCATTGTTGGACAGGCGATCGAGCGCGGTCTGGCGCGGACCGGCCGAGAATATCGAGAACACGCCTTCCGGCAATTGCGTCATCGGCGCCAGACCGCCGCCACCGGCGACGGCGCGGGTGCCGCTGCGTTCGAACGGATTGTTGCGGCAGGCGTCGAACACCAGAATGGCGGTGCGCGCGCCCTTGTTCTGCAGGCGCTCGATGATGCGGTCGGCGAGGATCGAGGCGTCCCGCACCAATTCTTCCTGGCCTTCGGTTGCCGCAGGCACGTCGGTCGGCAGCAGGAAATTCTGCCCGGCGATCTCAAAGCCGTGGCCGGCATAGAAGAAGAACGCGGTGTCGCCCTTGTCGACCGCCTTGTCGAAAGCGAGCAGGCTCTGGCTGAACGCCTGGCGCGTCTGGTTCTCCGCGACCATCACGGTGAAGCCGAGTTGCTTGAGCGTATCGCCCATGGTGCGGGCGTCGTTGACCGCCTTCTGCAGTTTCGGAACGTTGCGGTAGTCGTTGTTGCCGATCACCAGCGCAACGCGCTTTTCGGCCTGGGCCGGCGCAGTGAAAGCAGCCAAAGCAACGGCGACACCTGTCGCCGCCAAAAACCTGGAATACCACCGCCTCATCGAATTCCCCGTCCGCACCAAGATAAGCGGCCCATTGATTGCCTCATGCCATAGTCGGCTCACCGGCGCCGCCGGTTCAATCCGGCCCACGCAAACAGGATTATTATCCACTTTTCCATTGCGAACGTATCCGCACCCGCGGAGGAGCCGCTATTTTTCCGGCAAGCCGATCCCGATAAGGACATTGACCACGCGTTGGGCGGCCTCGGTATATAG
>JACDAG010000509.1 GCA_013695565.1 Bradyrhizobium sp. | reverse complement strand
TGGTTGGATTCAGCGATCAGGACGTCGCCATTGGGCAGCACGCTGATCCAGCGCGGGTGCTTCAGATCGGTCGCAAACGCATTGACCTTGAGTCCAGGTGCGGCCGTCGGCTTATGTCCTTCGCCCCAGCCCCTCGCCGACGGCATCTTCAGCGTCGGGATCGCGCCTTGCGGCTTGGCCTCCGGCACGACCGGCGCGTTGCCCCAGGCCGGTGCGGGTGCGGCGCCCTGCAACTTGCGCCAAAACAGCGCCGCAGCGCCAATCAGCGCGACGATGCGCGCGAAAATTGCCGAAAAGCTCATGTCATTCCCCTGTTGATCACGCGCACCCTACAGCATGATCCGGAAAAGTGGCCACCGGTTTTCCGAAAAGATCCATGCTCAAACAAACGGATAGATCGGGATGACGATTCGAAGAAACGTCATCTCGATCTATCTGACGTTCGCGCGGGTTAAAACCTCGCGAGCGGCGGAAGATCATTCCGCCTTGCCTGCTGTTTGGGACTTGGGCGCGACTTGAGCTTGGAGGTCGCACAGCGACCATGCGTTCTATCGCGACCAGTTACCGAAGATTGCCGCGTGGCTGCAGTTACTGTGGCGCCAGATCACCGGCGTTCCCGGCAGTCGACGTCAGCCCAAAATAGCGAAAGGGGCCGACAGAGGGCCCCTTTCCTACACAATTGCTGAGAACGATAGCGTTATGTCTAAAGTGACATAGCGCATTTGTCAATATGATCTCATGCCCCCATTTGTCGACCGGTTCCCGTTCTCCGCGAATCCAAAATGAGTTGTTTTCTCTTAACGCTAAAACCCGCTTCGGTTGCATTCTCGAACAACGCGGCTCCGCAAGCATCTCCGCCGTTGCGTCGAAAAAGCAGATCGTGAAAGACCGCCCGATGCTGTAAGAGCCTGTCTGCACTCTGCGGAGGCTCACGCGCGGCGGGGAACCCGCAAATCATGAACGGGACTAATCGATGAGCGTCGGACTGATCGCCCTTCTCGACGATATCGCAGCGATCGCGAAGGTGGCAGCGGCTTCGCTTGACGATGTGGTCAGTCAGGCCGCCAAGGCGGGAGCAAAGGCGGCGGGCGTCGTCATCGACGATACAGCGGTGACGCCAGGTTACGTGATCGGATTCGCGGCCAAACGCGAACTGCCGATCGTGGGCAAGATCGCGGCGGGTTCGCTTCGCAACAAGCTCCTGATCCTGCTGCCCGTTGCGCTGGCGCTCAGCTACTTCCTGCCCTGGGCGATCACGCCGCTGCTGATGTTTGGCGGCGCATACCTCTGCTACGAAGGGGTTGAAAAGCTGTTCGAAGCCATGATGCCGCATCATGCCCACCAGCATGAGGCCGAACTCGGCACGGTGGCGTTGCAGGCGCGGACGCTCGAGGATGAGAAGGTCGCGAGCGCGATCAAGACCGACTTCATCCTCTCGGCAGAGATCATGGCGATTACATTGGCGGCCCTGCCTGCCGGAAGCCTCCTGATGCAGACGATCGTGTTGGCGCTGGTCGGGATCGGGATCACGGTTGCGGTATACGGCGTGGTCGCGCTGATCGTGAAGGCCGACGATGCCGGCGTGGCGCTGGCGCGAAACGAGCGTGCCTCGGCCATCGGCCGTGTCGGCCGCACATTCGGCCACGCCCTGGTTCGGGGCATGCCTGTCTTCCTGATGCTCCTCGGCGCCGTCGGTACGGCCGCCATGATCTGGGTTGGCGGCGGCATCGTATTGCACGGTGTGGAGGCATACGGCCCGCCTTCGATGGGTCATGCCGTCCACGCCGCGACGGAAGCTGCCGCCCACGCACTTCCATCGGCCGGCGGCGCGCTCAAATGGATCGCTGAGGCCGCCATATCGGGGGTCGTTGGATTGGTCGTCGGTGCGGCATCAATCCCGATCATTGGATTTGCCGTTGCGCCTACGTGGAAACGACTGAAGCGGCTTTTGCCGGGCTGACAAGGAAACGCCAGCTTCCTTCAAGCGCCGGCGGGGGCATCATGGTCGAAGGCTACTCCGCCTTGATGGTCTCTTGCGGCTTGGGGTTCGCCGCAACCGCAGGGCCACCGCCCAACAGGCCTGCGAGGCTGCGCGCACGCCTGGTG
>JACDAG010000472.1 GCA_013695565.1 Bradyrhizobium sp. | reverse complement strand
CCCATAGCCACGCCCGCATTACCCGGGAAGCGCTGGCCGCCGCCAAGCTCGGCGGGATCGGCTACCACCCCTCACTGCTGCCCCGGCACCGCGGCATCGCCGCGGTCGAATGGACCATCAGGGAAGGCGATCCGATCGCCGGCGGCACCATCTATCACCTCGCCGACCGAATGGACGCCGGGGCGATCGCCGCCCAAGAATGGGTTTTCGTCAAGAAGGGCGAGACCGCCCGCGAACTCTGGGAGCGCGCGCTGGCCCCGCTCGGTCAAAAGCTGCTTGGGGAGGTCATCGATTACGCCAAGGTCCACAAGAGCCTGCCCGCCAAGCCCCAGGACGAACAGTTCGCCACGCTGGCGCCGAGCCTTTCCGACGCCAAGCACTAACGTCGCTTTGGTGCACAGCAGGACCCGGATTCAAAATCTCGAAAACAGCCCCATGCAAAGTAAGCACGCGGCCCCGCAGCACCCGCGCTGCCCGGCCAGAATAGGAAACTATTCTCCAATTCCGATCCCGCCGCATCGCAGCCGGCCGGAGTTGGCTGCCCTTTCTCCCGGCTAACCATAAGTCGGCTCGAATCCAAACGGGAACATTTCTTCGTTCCAAGGCCGGAACCAGATTCACCTTGATGTGTTTGATCTCCTAGGAACTTTATGCCCTGTTGCGTCGCACCAAAGTTTGACCACATTGTGCCCGGATAAGACGCTTCGTCACACACATTTGTCGGGGATTTATCCATGCGTTCGAACCGCATTCGCAAAATGTTTTTTGCTTCTTTTCTAGCCACCGCTGCCGTTGCGGCCGCTCCTGCTACCGCCCAGCAGCCGTATGACGGCCTGTGGCAGGTCACCGTCGTCACCAAAACCGGCAGCTGCGATGCGCAGACCACTTCTACCGTGACTGTCAGCGAAGGTAAGGTAACGGGCTCCGGCGCGCCGGTTTCCGGCACCGTCGGTTCCGGGGGACTTGTGCGAGTCTCGATCAATGGTGCATATGCGAACGGTCAACTCAGTGCCAAAACCGGATCGGGGAAATGGAATGGGGCTTCAGCTGGTGTACCCTGCAGCGGTCGGTGGGAAGCGTCGCGTCAGTAAGCATCGTCTTAGCAAGACTCACCGAACATCAGAACTCTTCGCCTATCCGCGGCGGCTGACATGTGCAGCCGTCGCGTTTTTTATGGCCTCCCTCGCCGCCCCGGCGAGCTACGCCCAGTCCGGCGGACCCTACGCCGGCATGGCCGGCAAGTGGGCCGGCGGCGGAACCGTCACGCTGGACGACGGATCGAGCGAGCGCATCCGCTGCCGGGCTATCTATGACGTCGCCGGCGCCAAGATGGAGATGAGCCTCACCTGCGCCAGCGACGCCTACAAATTCAATCTCACGGCCAGCGTTGTCGACCAGGGCGGTGCGATTGTCGGATCCTGGAGCGAAACCAGCCGCGGCATCAACGGTAGCCTTTCCGGGCGCGGCGGCGGCGGCATCTTCCAGGTCACGGCTGTCACCGTCGGCTTCAATGCCAACATTGCGCTCAAGACAACCGGCAACAAGCAGACCGTCAGCATCAGGGCCGACAGTCAGTTCAGGGCCGCCAATATTTCGCTGTCGAAATAGGCTGGCCCGGCCTGCCCTATCCCAAATAGCAAATCGCCCGCTCTCGAGCGGGCGATTTTCGTTTCGTGCGGTGTTGCCGACGCCGGCCGGAAGGCTAGAGCCTCTTCCGTTCCGATGGAATCGGACGGGGCTCTAGATTCTTGATTTGACGCGTTTTCTTGACGCGAACCGGTGTCCACTTCGCTCGAAAACGCTCTAGCTGGTTTTGGGCTTCTCCAGCTTCGCGGCCGTCTCCTTGATGGTCTTTGCGATCAGCAGGGCCTGTTCCTTGTTGAAGGCAAAATCCTGCACGCCGTTGTTGGTGGTGAGCGACAGCACCATGATGTCGGGTTGCTTTTCGGGCCAGCCCGTCGCGAAGGCGGTTACGAAGCTTGCTGAACTCGATCGATTGATCATTGGCTTGAGATTCCTGGGCTTGAGATTCTTGGGCTTGAGATTCTTGGGCTTGAGATTCCTGTGAGTTGTTCCGACGTGCCTTGTACCTTGGACATCTAGGCTTTGGGCACGTAAGCGGTCACTTCGATTTCGACCTTCGCCCTGACGTCGACGAGCCCGTCGATATAGAGCAGCGTCGATGGCGGGAAGTTGCGCCCGAGCGTTTCCTTCCAGGCCGCACCGATCCCGGCTCCGGCCGCTTCATATTCGCTGCGGCTGGTCAGATACCAGGTCAGGCGGACGATGTGCTCGGGACCCGCATTGGCCTCGGCGAGCAGCTTCATGATCCGCTTCAGCGCGGTACCGGTCTGGGCGGCCATATCGGGCTGATAATCGCCCTTCTCGTCGCCGCCGGTCTGGCCGGCCAGCACGATCCATTTACCTGGACCGTCGACCTCGACGCCGTGTGAAAAGCCGCGGGGTTTCGACCATTCGGCCGGTTGTAGGATACGCATGGGCAAGTCCTCCTGAGACGGGCGATCCTTAGCACCGAACAGGCGGTCACTCCCACACGAAATTGGTATCAACGCATCGCAGCGTCAGCAGATTTGCGCGTTGCAAATAGCTGCGCGCTCGCCGATACCGGCCTGCCCCGGCAAGTCAGCCCAAATCAGCTCACGTCAGCCTTCAGAGCATGGACCGCACACCTTCCAAATCACTGGCCGCGCTGTGGATGTCGGGTTGGCTCGCCTTGATGCTGATCGTGGTCGTCGCCGGCCGCGAAGGGATGCGCGAGCTGAACGTGTTCCAGCTGATGGAGATGCGCACGCTCATCGGCTTTTTCCTGCTCTATCCGCTGATCCACGCCAATGGCGGTTTCGCCATCGTCAAGACCGCGCGCCTGCACATGCACATCGCGCGCAACCTCATCCATTACGGTGCGCAGCTCGGCTGGTTTTTTGCACTGACGCTGATTCCGATCGGTCAGGTGGTGGCGATCGAATTCACCATGCCGATCTGGACCGCGATCCTGGCGGCGATGTTTCTCGGCGAACGCATGACGGTGTGGAAGGTCGCCGCCATCGTGCTTGGGGTCGTTGGCGTCATCGTCATCGTTCGCCCGGCCGCCGGCGAGGTCAATCCCGGGCAACTGATCGCACTGGGCGCCGCCGTCGGCTTCGGCGTCTCGATTGCGATGGTCAAATCGCTGACCCGGACCGAACATTCGGTGGCGATCATCTTCTGGATGCTGGTGATACAATCCCTGGCGGGACTTTTCCCCGCGCTCTACGTCTGGACGTGGCCGCCGACCTATGTCTGGGGCTGGGTCGTCGTGATCGCATTTTGCGGTACGTTCTCCCATTATTGTATGGCGCGCGCGATGCTGCATGCCGATGCGACGGTGGTGATCCCGATGGATTTCCTGCGGGTTCCCCTGACCGCCGCCGTGGGCTGGCTGATCTATGCGGAACGGCTGGACCTGTTCACCGTGCTGGGTGCCGCCTTGATTCTGGCCGGCAATTCGTTGAATCTGCGATCGACCCACCCGGTTCCCGCGCGGGCGGGAACCTGAATTCGGTTTCAATCGCTGGATTGTGAAACGGATCGCGTCGGATAACCGCCAGATCGAATAGATTCGGAGGTAACCGACGGTTCCCGGGATTGGCGTGGCGCCCTATTTTTGTGGGCATCGTGTGGTTTTTCCGTGTAATCTCCGGCCAGCGTTGTGGCTCAATTCTTTTTCGATTCTGCTCTGGGGGAATTTTCAGATGCGCTACCCAACCCTCGTCCTTTCCCTGATCTGCATGGTCTTCACCGCCGGCGCCGCCAGCGCCGAGAAGCGCGTCGCCTTCGTGGTCGGGAACGGCACCTACAAGAACGTCGCCGCCCTGCCGAACCCGCCGATCGACTCCAAGTCGATGGCGTCAGCGCTGCGCAACATCGGCTTCGAAGTGGTCGAAGGCACCAACCTCACCCGCGACAAGATGACGGAAAAGCTGCTCGACTTCGGCAAGAAGGCGCAAGGCGCCGACGTCGCGCTGTTCTTCTACGCGGGCCACGGCATTGCCATCGGCGGCACCAATTATCTGCTGCCGATCGACGCAGACATCAAATCGGAAATGGACGTCAAGCTCGGCGCCGCGATCAACATCGACCTCACGCTCGACCAGACCATGGGCGACGCCAAGGTCAAGCTGGTGTTCCTCGACGCTTGCCGCGACAATCCGTTCGCCGCCAAGATCAAGTCCAACTCCGCGACCCGCAGCGTCTCGGTGCAGACCGGCCTTGCCGAAATGAAGTCCGGCGAAGGCACGCTGATCGCGTTTGCGACCGGTCCGGGGCAGACCGCGCTTGACGGCAAGGAAGGCGCCAACAGCCCGTTCACACGCGCGCTGCTCGCCAACGTGACGCAGCCCGGTGTCGAGATTCAGCAGGCGATGACCAAGGTCCGCGCCCAGGTCAATGAGGAGACCAACAAGGGCCAGTTGCCTTGGGGTCACACCAACCTGATCGGCACGGTCTATTTGAACGGCGCGCCTGCGCCTGCCGCCCCTGGGGTCGCAGCAGCAGCTCCGGTAGCGGTCGCTGCCGCACCGGGAGCCGACGTCGAACTGGAGTTCTGGCGCTCGATCAAGGACTCCAACAAGCCCGAAGAGCTCAACGCCTACCTGTCGAGCTACCCCAACGGTCAGTTCAAACCGCTGGCATTGGCGCGGATCGCTTCGCTGGAGAGCAACCCGAACGCCACCGCCACGCGCAACCTCACCACCGGCATCGATCCCGCGACCTTCAAGGACGAAGCCAACCAGACCACCGAAGACCAGGTCGGCCTCGACAAGGGTCGGCGCCGCGACGTGCAGCGCCGCCTGAACGGTCTCGGTTTCGATACCAAGGTGACCGGCAATTTCGATCCAGCGACCCGGGCCGTGATCACCCGGTGGCAGGTCGCCCGCGGCTATCCGAGCAGCGGCTACCTGAACAAGCTGCAGCACAAGGCCCTGCTGACCGAAATCGTGGCGGCGCCTACCGCAAGCTCCAGCGACGAGGAAAAACCGCGTCGCCGCGCCAACAGTGGTGGCGGTGGTGG
>JACDAG010000443.1 GCA_013695565.1 Bradyrhizobium sp. | reverse complement strand
GACCAGGTTCCAGAATTCGAGGAAGCGATCGCCGTCCTCCTCCGGGCTGCCCGGAGGCCCGCCCCAGATGTGTTCGCCGCGGTCGATAAAGATCTCGGAGCACGGACCGCAAGGACCGGTATCGCCCGCGGCCCAGAAATTGTCTGATGTCGCGATGCGGATGATGCGGTCGTCGGAGAAGCCGGCGATCTTCTTCCAGTATCGCGCCGCCTCGTCGTCGTCGTGGTAGATGGTGACGAGCAGCTTGTCCTTGTTCAGCCCGAAACCCTTGGTGACCAGGTTCCAGGCGAGCTCGATCGCACGCTCCTTGAAGTAGTCGCCGAAGGAAAAGTTGCCGAGCATCTCGAAGAAGGTGAGATGCCGCGCGGTGTAGCCGACATTGTCGAGGTCGTTGTGCTTGCCGCCGGCGCGGACGCATTTCTGCGACGTCGTCGCGCGCTGATAGGCGCGCTTCTCGACGCCGGTGAAGACGTTCTTGAACTGCACCATACCGGCCGCCGTGAACATCAGCGTCGGGTCGTTGCGCGGCACCAGCGGCGACGAGGCCACGATCTCGTGGCCGTTCGCCTTGAAGTAGTCCAGAAAAGTCGACCTGATCTCGTTGACGCCGCTCATGTTCATCCAATCGGAAATATCGCCCGGGTCAGGCCGCAACCAGCCTTTTCGCGCCGCGGAACGCTTTTAGACAAGGCGAATGGCGGTGTCCAGAAACTGTGCAGGCGGATCATAGGCTTGCCGCAGCACACAAGACTGGTTGATAGCTGCTTCCGTGCGTTGACAGGCTTGCCCCGGGCGTGTTTTCTTAGCCCCTGTTCAAGACGTCACGTCGGGAGAGATCGGCTTAAGCGCCGGCGCCGAAGGAGCAACCGCCCCGGAAACTCTCAGGCAAACGGACCCCGTGACGGACTAGCATCTGGAAAGAGACGCCGCAGGGCTTAGGCCTCGCAGTGTCCGCCGACGGGATAATACTCTCAGGCACAGCGACAGATGGGGCTTTCTTTGGGTTTTCGGGGGCTGGTCCCCGATCCCTGGAGGGTCTCTGGATGCTGGCGCGCGACGAATCTCCCTTAGTTCCCACACCCTTACTTCGCACACCCTTGCACGCGCTCCATGTGGCGCGCGGCGGCAAGATGGTTCCCTTTGCCGGCTATGAGATGCCGGTGCAGTACGCCGCCGGCGTACTGAGGGAACACCAGCACACGCGAAGCGCGGCCGGCCTGTTCGACGTCTCGCATATGGGTCAGTTCGCGCTGCGGCCGAAATCCGGCAGGGTCGAGGACGCCGCACTGGCGCTGGAGCGGCTGGTGCCGCAAGACATCGTCGCGGTAGCGCCCGGGCGACAACGCTACGCGCAGTTCACCAATCCCGATGGCGGCATTCTCGACGATCTGATGGTGGCGAATTTCGGCGACCATCTGTTTCTGGTGGTCAACGCCGCCTGCAAGGCTGAGGACGAGGCGCATCTGCGCGCCCACCTCTCGGAGGTCTGCGTCATTGATTCGCTGGCCGACCGCGCGCTGATCGCATTGCAGGGACCGAAGGCCGAGCAGGCATTGGCCAAATTTTGTGCAGACGTCACAGCGATGCGATTCATGGACACCGGGCCGCGCAAGGTGGCGGGTTACGACTGCTTCGTGTCGCGATCCGGCTATACCGGCGAGGACGGTTTTGAGATTTCCGTTCCGGCTGAACACGCCGAAGCGCTGGTCGCGGCTCTGCTCGAGAACACCGACGTGCTGCCGATCGGATTGGGCGCACGCGACAGCCTGCGGCTCGAAGCCGGGCTTTGCCTGTACGGCCACGACATCGACACCACGACCACACCGGTCGAAGGCGCACTGGAATGGTCGGTACAGAAAAGCCGCCGCAGCGGCGGCGCCCGTGCCGGCGGTTTTCCCGGCGCTGAAACCATTCTCGCCCATTTTGAAAAAGGCGCATCGCGCCGCCGCGTCGGACTGCGCCCCGAAGGCCGCGCGCCGGTGCGCGAAGGCGCGGTGTTGTTTGCTGATGCCACATCATCCGAGCCGATCGGCAAGGTCACGTCGGGCGGTTTCGGCCCGAGCCTCAACGCGCCCGTCGCGATGGGCTATCTGCCGTCGCCATTATCAGCGCCGGACACGCAAGTGTTTGCCGAAGTCCGCGGCCAGCGGCTGCCGCTGCAGGTCGCGACCATGCCATTCGTTCCCAACACTTATAAACGCTGAAGGAAGTCTCATGACGATTCTGTTCACGACCGACCATGAATGGCTCCGCATCGAGGGCGATGTCGCCACCATTGGCGTCACCGATTACGCGCAATCGCAGCTCGGCGACGTCGTGTTCGTCGAACTGCCCAAGGTCGGCCGCAGCCTTAAAAAAGCGGAAGCCGCCGCCGTGGTCGAATCCGTCAAGGCCGCCTCCGACGTCTACGCGCCGATCTCCGGCGACGTGCTCGAAGTCAACGAGGCGCTCGCGGCCGAGCCCGCGCTGGTGAATTCCGACGCCGCCGGCAAGGCCTGGTTCTTCAAGCTGAAGATCAAGGACAAGGGCGAACTCGACGGCCTGATGGATGAGGCCGCCTACGCCAAGCACACCGCCTGAGGAATAGCCATGAACGCGCCCTTCAAGCCCCTGAACGAACCCGCCACCGATTTCGTGCGCCGCCATATCGGCCCCGCGCCCCGCGACATCGCGGCGATGCTGGAGAGCGTCGGCGCCAAGAGTCTCGG
Organism: Bradyrhizobium sp.; assembly: GCA_013695565.1. Lineage (GTDB taxonomy): Bacteria > Pseudomonadota > Alphaproteobacteria > Rhizobiales > Xanthobacteraceae > Bradyrhizobium. Next base: position 737 of record JACDAG010000443.1, on the reverse strand, counting down.
CGAACTGATGGGGCAGACGTTGCCGTCCTCGATCCGGCAGAAGGCGCCGCTCGATCTCGGCAAGGCGCTCAGCGAAACCGAGGCGCTCGCTCATATGGGCGAGTTGGCCGCGCAAAATCAGGTATTCACTTCGCTGATCGGCCAAGGTTATTCCGGCACCATCCTGCCCGCCGTGATCCAGCGCAACATCCTGGAGAGCCCGGCCTGGTACACGGCGTATACGCCGTATCAGCCCGAGATCAGCCAGGGCCGGCTGGAGGCGCTGTTCAATTTCCAGACCATGATCTGCGATCTCAGCGGTCTCGACGTCGCCAACGCCTCGCTGCTCGATGAGGCCACGGCCGCCGCCGAAGCGATGGCGCTGGCGGAGCGCGCCTCGAGCGTGAAGACAAAATCCTTCTTCGTCGACAGCGATACGCATCCGCAGACGCTGGCGCTGCTGCGCACCCGCGCCGAGCCGCTGGGCTGGTCGCTGATAACAGGCGATCCCCTCACCGATCTCGACAAAGCCGACGTGTTCGGCGCGCTGTTGCAATATCCCGGCAGTTCCGGCGCGGTGCGCGATCTGCGGCCTGCGATTGCGTCGCTGCGCGCGAAGGGGGCGCTCGCGGTCGTCGCGGCCGACCTGCTGGCGCTGGCGTTGCTGGCGTCGCCCGGCGAACTCGGCGCCGATATCGCGATCGGATCGGCGCAGCGCTTTGGCGTGCCGATGGGATATGGCGGGCCGCATGCCGCCT
>JACDAG010000438.1 GCA_013695565.1 Bradyrhizobium sp. | reverse complement strand
TGATGGGCGCCGAGGCCGACCTCACCTTTGTCTAACCCTTCGCATTCAAGGAGAAGAAACCATGGGACTTGGCGGACTACAGCACTACACCATCGAACCTTCCGATCTCGAGCGCACCAAGGACTTCTACTGCGACGTTCTCGGCCTGGAGAACGGCGATCGACCGCCGCTCGATTTCCCTGGCTACTGGCTTTACTCAGGCGGCGCCGCCACGGTCCATCTGATGGGAACGCGCAAGCCGCGCGAGGGCATCGTGGTGCGCGGTACCGAGAAGAAATACGAGGACACCGGGCGGCTCGACCACATTGCCTTTGCCGCCAGCGATGTCGACGGCATGCGAAAGCGCTTGCAGGCCAGGAACGTCAAATTCCGCGAGAGCATCGTGCCCCGTACCGGCGACACGCAATTCTTTCTTTATGATCCCGACGGCGTCGGCGTGGAGTTGAACTTCCCGCAGACATAAGCCGCCGCCGCAAGCATCGCCCGACCCCTTCGGCCAGCCCCGCGCCGGCCGAAGATGTTTGAATTCAGGCTTTTTGATTTCGGCTTTGCGTTAGCGGTTCCCGACAAGGCCCCGAGTCAGCCATCAGTCGGGCGCGAGTCGGTCAGGGTTTCTTCATCATTGCATGGCGATTGGAACCGCCGCGCCGCTGCGGCAGGATAGCCGGGTGCCGCGCCTATAAACCTACCCCAGGGCATCGTGCCCGGCTATTCGCCCGCGGGCACGGCATCTCAAGCAGGCTTGATCCCGGATACGAGCAAAGCTTGATCCGGATACAAGCAGAGCTTGATCCGGGGACGCCGTTCGCGCGAACACGCCGCGCGTCAATCCAGCCCGCGCTCGTGGCTCAGATTGACCATTTCCTGGATGAAGGTCGCTTTTTGCTTCGCATCCAGGCTTGCGAATAGCGGCTCGGCGGCATCGGCGACGTTGCGCTGATCCACCGCGCGGTCATTGAGGAACTGGGCCTCATTGCGCATCTGCTCGATGATGTCGTCCGGCGGGTCGCGCTTGGCGCGCGCAATACGCAAATTGAGCCGATCGGCGCCATTATGGCCGAGATAGTGCATCGCACTGTTGAAGCCGGCCCAGTTCTTTTCCTGCTCAGGCGTCAGATTCAATTGCTTCTTGATGCGCTCGATGTTGGCGTCGCTGTTGGCGACGATCTGTTCGGCGGTAACTTGCGGGGCGCCGGTCTGGGTCAACACCTGCGGCTGCTTTGCCGCCGTCTTGGTTCCCTTGGCCGCCTTGCCTGATTTGGCAGCATCGCCCTGTTTGGCGTCCTTCGCCGGGGCTGCTTGTTGCTGTTGTGCGCCGCCGGTAAGGACCCCGGTAACGCCGGTCACCACGCCCACGACGCCGCCGATGGCGCCGCCGAGCACGCCGCCAACCGGGCCGGCCGCCTTGTTGCCCTCACGCGCGCCTTTCTGGACGCCCTCGACCACCTGCGCCTGAACCATCAAAGACGCGCCCAACAGCATGATGGCGGCCACCCCAAGGGCTGCGCACAATTTAAGCCGCGCGCGCAGCTTCGATGTCAGGCTGGTCATTGTCTATTCTCCATGGTCGATATGGTCGATCGTGAAATGCCGGCATGACGGTTGGGCGGTCAAGGACCGCGGCCGAATCTGATTTTATCGTTTTCGCATCACGCAAGTCTACCTGCCGCGCCCGGCCAGTCCGATGACGAAAGCGGCGGCGTGCCCCGAGCTAAGCACACCGCTGGGGAACCTGCGGCGCTTTCTCACACCCTTCTCACACGCTCGCACTTCCGATGTGTGCAACGCAATATGCTGCGCCATGCCCCCGAAATCGTCGGTGTGTAAAGGCCAAACGAGTTCGCTGCCTGCCATTTGAACACAACGTAAGTTCTAGAACTTCGCGAATCGGATTTCTCGACAGACGCTGGCAATTCTGCTCTGATCGTCAATAATGAAATATCCGCGGCGCCGAAACGGCGTCGAATAAAAAACCAAAACGGAATTTCGTTCTATCCGATTGGCCCATCCAGGGAGGAACGCCATGACACGGAAGAAGCTTAGCCGACGTCAATTTATTGCTGCGACAGCCCTATCATCGGCAGCACTGGTGACCGCGCCCTATGTGCGCGGCGCGCATGCGGCCGGTAAACTATCGATCGGATTTTGGGATCACTGGGTACCCGGCGCCAACAAGGCTTCTACCGATATTGTCAATGAGTGGGCCGAGAAGGAAAAGGTCGAGGTTTCCATCGACTACATTCCGAGCCAGGGTAACAAGAACCTGCTGACGATCGCCGCCGAAGCCCAGGCGAAGTCGGGCCACGACATTCTGGCGATGCCATCCTGGTGGCCTCATGCGCAGGCGGATTTGCTGGAGCCCATGAATGATGTCGTCGAGCCCCTTATCAAGCAGAACGGCGAAGTCAACGGCACCACCAAATATCTCGGCAAAGCCGGCGACAAATGGCTCGGTGTTCCGGCATGCGTCGGCAGCCAGATCAAGGGCCCCTGCTCCCGCATCGATCTGATGAAGCAGCACGCCGGCATCGACGTCCAGGCGATGTATCCCGCCGGGGCGGCGCCCAAGGCCGATGCCTGGACCACGGACGCGTTCCTCAAGGCGGCGGAGGCCTGTCAAAAGGGCGGCGTTCCCTTCGGGATCGGCCTCGGCGAGACCAGCGACTCCGTCGATACCGTCGGCGCGTTCTTCCTGGCCTTCGGGGCGGAGGTCGTCGACATCAAGGGCAACGTCGTCGTGAAAAACGACAACGTGCGACAGGTCCTCGAATATTATAAAAAGCTGATGGCCTTCCTGCCGTCGGACGCGCCGGCATGGGACGACGGTTCCAACAACAGGTGGCTGGTCTCCGGCAAAGGCGCCATGATCATGAATCCGCCAAGCGCATGGGCTGTGGCCAAGCGCGATGCGCCACAGGTGGCGGAGCAATGCTGGACCCACGGCTTCCCGGTCGGTCCGAAGGGCCGCTTTGCCCCGTTCCTTCCGTATTTCTGGAGCGTCTGGAGCTTCTCCAAGAACAAGGAGGCGGCAAAGAGCGTGCTGACGCGTCTGTCACAGGCGGATGCGGTCGAGAAAATGGTGGCGGCGAGCGGCGGCTACGACCTGCCCGCCTTCGAGAAACTGACGACCCTGAAGACATGGGCCGAGGAAGGGCCGCCGAAGGGTACGCTCTACCACTATCCGAATCCGCATAAGCACCAGCTGCTTTCGATCTCGGCGTCGCCGGCGCCGCCGAAGGTTGCACAGCAGATCTACACCCAGGCCACGCTTACCAAGATGTGCGTGCGCTTCTACCGCGGCGAGCCCATGGAGAAGACGCTGGCCTGGGCGGAAGGCGAGCTCGAAGGCTTCATGCGAAGCTGAGGCGATTTCACCGCCGCGGCCCGTCGATCTCGGGCCGTGGCGGCACGCATCCGCCTGCCGAACCGATGGAGCCGGCGACGCGCCGGCTTCTCGACGCGGAAACCACCCCTGCTCCAAGATGAAACCCGCGAGGAAGATGCATCATGGCTGATGTCGCGATTGAGCGTAGCGCCACCGCCCCGCGAACGGTGCGCAAGCGCGCCAGTTTGCGAACCGCCCTGAAGCGCAAATCGACCGCGGCCTTCCTGATGACGCTGCCGCTGATCCTGCTGATCGCGCTGCTGGTGATCTATCCCGCCTTCTACTCGCTGCATCTGGCCACCCTGAACAAGTCGATGCAGCGCTTCATCGGGCTTGGAAACTTCCAGTTCCTGTTCAAGCGGGAGACCTTCTGGCTGGTCGTCGAGCAATCCTGCATTTTCGCGATCACGGCCGTGGTTTTCAAGGCGCTGATCGGGTTCATCGTGGCTCACGTCGTCCACAACATTCCGGCCAAAGGCCAGCGCAAATGGCGCGGCATGCTGCTGGTGCCATGGGTCATTCCGCCGGCCATGAGCACGCTGGCGTGGCTGTGGCTGTTCGATCCGTCGTACAGCGCCTTCAACTATTTGCTGGCCGGCGTCGGCGTCGACCGGATTCCTTGGACCGGCGAGACCGGCTGGGCCCGGTTCTCGGTCATCCTGGTGAATATCTGGTTCGGCGCCCCGTTCTTCATGATCATGTATCTGGCTGCGCTGAAGTCGGTCCCCGATCAGCTCTACGAGGCTGCCGCCATCGACGGCGCCAATTGGTGGCAGCGCATCTGGTACGTGACGCTGCCGATGATGCGCAACATCATCGCGATCACGACGCTGTTTTCCCTGATCGTCACCTTCGCCAATTTCGATATCGTGCGCATCCTGACCGCCGGCGGTCCGCTGGACCGTACCCATATGTTCGCCACCTGGGCCTTCCGCATCGGCATCGAGGGCGGCGACATTCCGCTCGGCGCGAGCGTCTCGCTGTTCATGGTGCCGATACTTGCGATCGCGGCGGTCTTCATCCTGCGCGACATCAACAAACGCGGGAACGAAGCCTGATGACCAGCACCGTCGTGATCGACAAGGCCGCGCCGAGCCGCCCCGTCCAACTGCGCAGCATGAGCCGCGACCGCGCCTGGGCGCTGAAATGGTCCTACTTTTTTCTGACGTTGTTCGCGATCTTCTCGCTGGTGCCTCCACTCTACATGGTGATCACGTCGCTGAAGACCAGCGCCGAAATCTCCGCGGCGACGAACCCGTGGTGGGTTTACCATCCGACGCTGTCGAACTACGTCGAATTGCTGACATCGAATCAGTTCCTGACCTTCTTTCGTAATTCGGCGCTGGTCTCGATCTTCGTCGTTACCATCACCATGCTGATATCAGTGCCCGCGGCGTTTGCGCTGGCGCGAATGCGGTTCTGGGGCTCGGCCACGCTCGCGACCGGCGTTTTCCTGACCTACCTGATCCCTGAAACGCTGCTGTTCCTCCCCTTGTTCAAGATGTTTGCGGCGTTCGGAGAACTGACCGGGATTCAACTCATCAACAAATGGTACGTGCTGCTGATCATCTATCCGACGCTCACGGTGCCGTTCTGCACCTGGATCATGATCGGTTACTTCGCCTCCATCCCCAAGGAACTCGACGAGGCCGCCATCATCGACGGCGCATCCTGGTTTCAGACCCTGACGCGGATCTTCATTCCCGTCGCCATGCCCGGCCTGATCGCCGCGACCATCTTCGCTTTCACGGTTTCCTGGGCGCAGTTTCTCTACCCGCTGGTGTTCACGACATCGACGGATCAGTTGGTGCTCCCGGTCGGTATCGTCACGACCCTGATCAAGGGTGACGTGTTCGCATGGGGCCAGATCATGACCGGCGCCCTGCTCGGCGCCGCGCCGCCGCTGATCATCTACGCCTTCCTGATGGACTACTACATTGCCGGCCTCACCGCTGGCGCGACAAAGGGTTGAACTCAATGGCTGACGTGACGTTGCGTAAGGTTGTCAAGAAATACGACGACGTCTTGGCGGTGCGGGGCATCGATCTCGATATCGCCGACCATGAGTTCGTCGTGCTGGTAGGTCCGTCGGGCTGCGGAAAGTCGACCACCCTGCGGATGATCGCAGGCCTGGAAGACATCACCGACGGCGACATCATGATCGGGGGTGACATCGTCAACGATGTGCCGCCGAAGGACCGTGACATCGCCATGGTGTTCCAGAACTACGCGCTCTATCCGCACATGACGGTCGCGGAAAACATGTCGTTCGGGCTGCGGCTGAAGCGCTATCCGAAGGCCGAGATCAAGACCCGGATCGACGAAGCCGCGCGTATGCTCGACATCGTCGAACTCGTCGACCGCAAGCCCAAGCAATTGTCGGGCGGGCAGCGCCAGCGCGTCGCCATGGGCCGCGCCATCGTGCGTAATCCCAAGGTGTTCCTGTTCGACGAACCGCTGTCCAACCTCGACGCCAAGCTCCGCGTCCAGATGCGGATCGAGATCAAGAAGGTGCACCAGAAGGTGCGCACCACAACGGTTTACGTCACCCACGACCAGGTCGAGGCGATGACGCTGGCCGACCGGGTCGTGGTGATGAACCATGGCCGCATCGAGCAGATCGGCACGCCGAACGAACTCTATCACAAGCCCGCCACCAAATTCGTCGCAAGCTTCATCGGCTCGCCGGCGATGAATTTCATTCCCTGCCGGCTCGAAGAATCCGGCGGCAAACTGCACGTCCGGATCACCGACCGTCTCGCATTCCCATTGCCTCCGGCGCGCGCCGCCAGATATCAAAGCGTCTCGCGGACCGACAGACTGTTGCTGGGGCTGCGACCCGAGCACATCACGGAAGCCAGCGCGCATCCAGAGCCGGGCGTCGAGAATTTCGATACCGTGCTCGACGTTACCGAACCGATGGGAATGGAGACGCTGATCTATTTCGCGCTGGAGGGCGCGCAAATCTGCGGGCGGGTCAATCCCAACGCCGGCGCAGTGGATGGCGGCCCGCTCCGATTGGCAGTGGACCTCAACAATATGCACCTGCTAAACGAGGGAACCGGCGCCGTCATTTGACGGCGGAGACATTAGACCCAAGGGCAGGAAATGACGACCAACAAGAAGAAAATCTTCGTCACGGAATCGATGTCGCAACAGGGACGTGCATTGCTCGACGCACGGGACGACATCGAACTCGTCGAATTCCCCAACATGATTTCGCAACCGGATTTCCAGGCCAAGCTGAAGGAGCACGCCCCGGTCCATGGCGTCGCCCTCGGCGGGACGCGGTTCGGCGAACCGGAGTTGGAAGCTTCCAGGGACATGCTGGTGGTGACCCGGATCGGCGTCGGCTTCGATGCCGTCGATGTTCCCGCACTCAGCCGCCGCAAGGTGCCGCTGATGGTGGCGGGTACCGCAAATTCGCCCTCCGTTGCCGAGTGTGCATTGTTCATGATGCTGACATTGGCAAAACGGGCGGTCGAAATGCATTCGATCGTCCGGGACAACAAATGGCCGAGCCGGCTCGGCATGTTGCCCTACGACCTCTACGGCAAGACGGTCCTGATCGTGGGCTTTGGCCGCATCGGCACCCGCACCGCCAAGCGCTGCCAGGCGATGGAAATGAACGTCCTGATTTTCGACCCCTACAAGCCCGTAGCCGACATCAAGGCCGCCGGCTGCGAGCCGGTCACCGACCTCGATGCGGCGTTGCCGCGCGCCGACTTCGTCAGCATTCACTGCCCTAAGAATCCGGAAACCGTCGGGATGTTCAATGCGGCGCGGCTAAAGCTGATGAAGCCCGCGGCCTATCTGATCAATACCGCGCGCGGCGGCATCGTCGACGAACCGGCGCTGTATGACGCGCTGGTGTCCGGCAGGCTCGCCGGCGCCGGCCTCGACGTGTTCGAACAAGAACCGCCGCCCGCCGGCCATTCGCTTTTCGCGCTTCCGAACGTCATCTTCGCACCCCACGTCGCCGGCGTGACCCGGGAAGCCGTGGATCGCATGAGCGAGCAGACTGCGCGCAATATCCTGAGCGTCCTCGACGGCGATCCGTTGCGCGTGAACGTGATCAATCAGGACGTGCTCTAACTCGTCCGCAATGACGGACAGGACCCTGCTTGGACCCGGCCGATCCATCGATCGGCCCGGTCATTGAGGTATGCACATGGCATTCAAGGAATATGGCAGCTACGACGCGGTCGGCCTCGCCGACCTCGTCCGCAGGAAGCAGGTCACCCCAAAGGAATTGCTCGACGAGGCGATTGCCCGTACCGCGAAGGTCGATCCGCAAATCAACGCTGTTGTCGTCAAGCATTATGATCACGCCGAACGCCAGATCGGCCGCGGCCTTCCCGACGGCCCATTTACCGGCGTGCCGTTTCTGTTGAAGGATCTCGATTATCTGGAAGGCACGCGCACCACGTCGGGAGCGAGCATCCTCAAGGACTTTGTCGCCGATCACAACGGCACGTTGACGCAGCGTTTTCTCGATGCCGGTCTGGCGATCTTCGGCAAGAGCTCCAGCCCCGAATTCGGCCTGATGCCGACCACGGAATCGCGGCTGCACGGACCAACCCGCAACCCCTGGAATCTCGATCATTCCTCCGGCGGCTCGTCGGGCGGCGCCGCCGCAGCGGTGGCCGCTCGCATCCTTCCCGTGGCGCACGCCAGCGACGGCGGTGGTTCGATCCGGATTCCCGCCTCGGCTTCCGGCGTTTTCGGATTGAAGCCAACCCGCGGGCGCAATCCACTCGGCCCCGACCGTGGCGAAGGCTGGGGCGGATTTTCAGTCGGTCACGTCGTCAGCATCAGCGTTCGCGACAGCGCCGTGATGATGGATGCCATTCACGGTCCGGAGCCGTCGAGCACCTATGTCGCGCCGCCGCCGGAGCGGCCCTATTCGCAGGAGGTTGGTCGCGACCCCGGCAAGCTCCGCATCGCCTTCACCGACAAGTCGCCCTATGGCGACGCCATCGATCCCGAGATCGCCGCCGCGGTGCGCGAGATCGCAGGCCTGCTCGCCGGGCTCGGTCATCACGTCGAGGAACGCGCGCCGGTGCTGGCCGCCGATCCGGCCAAGGTGATGGCAGCGATCACGGGCGCCAACACCGCGTTCGCGGTACGGCTGACCGAAGCGCGGCTCGGCCGCCCGGTGACGGACGATGATTTCGAAGTGCTGACGCTGGCCAGCTCGCGCAACGCCCAGAAAGCGTCCGCGATCGACTATGTCGCCGCCCAGCAGGATGCCTTCCGGATTTCACGCTCCCTCGCGACGTTCTTCGAGGGCTGCGACATCTTTCTCTGTCCGACGCTGTGTTCGCCGCCGCTGCGGATCGGCGAGCTCAATTCGATGTCGCGCGATCTGTCGCATATCGCCCCAATCCTGCGGCGCTATATGCCGGGCACCGCCATGTTCAACATGTCCGGCCAGCCGGCGATGTCGGTGCCGTTGGCCTGGAACAGAGCGGGATTGCCGCTCGGAATGATGTTTGCCGCCCGGTTTGGCGATGAGGGAACCTTATTCCGTCTGGCGGGCCAACTGGAGCCCGGCAGGCCGTGGAAGCACCGGCTACCGCCGGTTTGCGCATGAACGGACAAAACTCAGCCTCATTCGGAGCTGAGGGAAAGGTGCCGGGCGGCAACGGGACACCGATTCCGCAGACGGAGTTCGATCCGGAGGCTGAATCGTGAGTCAAAGCGACCCCACCGACAACGCGCTGGCTGCGATCGCCAGCATTCTTGATCAGCCGCCCGTGATCCCCCGCGAGCGGGAACGATATGCCGTCGAGGAAGTGCCGGCCACGCCGCCACCGCTCGAAGCGTATGCATCGCCGGAGGAACCACCGCCGCTCGAACCGTCTCCATCGCTCGCGGCTCCGCCGCCGCTTGAGGCCCCGCCGCCGATCGAGGATACTTTACCTCAGGAGGCTCATGGCTATTCAAAGATTGGTCCGGGACCGATGGCCGCGATCCGTTTCAAATGGACGGTCCGCGAAGACGGTCACGACTATTACGTCGATGAGACCATCGGCGAGCATTCAACGCCCATCGCTATCGGCCCGATGACCAGGGATGCCGCCATCCAGCTGGTGGACGACCGCGAAGCCGAAGCGCGTCGCCGGTTCGAGCAGTTGAAAAGCGAAATGACGGGACGCGCCGCCGCTGCCAATCTGGTGCGGAGAGACAGCGGCGAAGCGTAGTCGCTTGCGTTTTCTTGCGCGCTATCGCGGCGGCCCCAAAAAATCCTTCTTGGCGAGATCGACGCCGGCGTGGCGCGGCACCAAATTCGCCGGCGGAGAAGAAGCTATGTTTCGAATGCTCGTTGGGCTTGTCGTGGCTGCCCTGTTGACAGTTTCCGCCCACGCCCAGCAACCGGCGTCTTCCCGCCTCGACGACATCCTCAAGCGCGGCACGCTGCGGGTCGGCATGACCGGCGACGGCGTGCTCTGCGCGGTGCATCCGGAAAAGCCGTTCGATTTCGCCGAGAAAGCCTACTGGCTGCAGCGCGACGTCGCGCTGAAGGCCTTTGTCGACCAGTGGCTGCACATCGCCATCCAAGAAGGCAGCTTCAGGAAAATCTACGCCGCCTGGTTCGATTGATCTGCCGGTCAAAAATCATCGCTTTTCGCCGCAAATTGACCGTCTATCGGGTGCAAATTAGACTGCGCCGACAAGCATTGAACCAAAGCCGCTAGTACACGACTTATCATTTGAAAGTGACCTGGATCACGTTTCACGAGCTGCCTTTGCGTAGCGTCGGGGGTTGGGATTCCCTGCACAGGAGGTCGTTATGAAGAAGCTTCTGGCTATCGCCGCGCTTTTGCTGGCGAGCACTGCCGCGCAGGCCCAATACACCTTCGATTATGGCGGCCGCACCATTCGCATCGATCCCGATCGCGGCACCGTTCAGATTCCCGGCGTCTACGACAATACGCCGAAGGCCAAACGCTCGCGCAACGAGGACGGCGATCGCGACCGCGATCGGCCGCGCAAGCAATCGCCGCAACAGACGAAGACCGCTCCCGACACGGTGGCGCCCGCCGCACCTGCCGCTGAGCCCGCCCCCACCGAACAAGCCGCGGTGCCGGTGGC
>JACDAG010000436.1 GCA_013695565.1 Bradyrhizobium sp. | reverse complement strand
GCCTAAGCTGCCCTGCTTTGGTTCCAGCGTGCGGCTTCATGAAATTGCGGCTTCCCAGCATTGTCCAGCTAGCGATGGTCACGGCGAGTCTGATCGCTTTCGTGGGCGGCGGGCATTTTGCTGCGCGTGCGGTCATCGAGGGGCAGCAATCGCGGCAACTCGAGGAACTGGCCGAAATCGCCTTGCGAAGGTCCGAAGTCGCGGTGGATTTCGGAACCGCCACCCTGGATGATCTCGTCCGGCGCGGGCCGGTCAATTGCGATCCGGCGTCGTTGCAGGCGGTCCGGCTTCAGGTCTACCAGCGCTCCCAGGTCAAGGACATCCGCCTCGTCAATCGCGACGGATCGGTGATCTGTTCGGCCTATTCCGAGACGCTGGAGTTCGACAGTGGGTGGGCCGAGCGGTCCGACATGCTGCGCTCGCAGGACAAGGGCGTCCTGCTGTTCCGGGTCGACCAGATCAACGGGATCGCACTCGGCGTGCTCAGGGATGTCGACAACAAACACTCGCTGGTCGCCATCCTCGGCATCAACTCCAATCTGTTCGACATCATGCCGACGGAATTGCGCGGGCACAGCGAAGTCCTGCTGGAGCTGAACACCGGTCTCGAAGTCGGGCAGTTCTCGCAAAAGCCGCGTGGCGAGCTCACGGATGTCATCAGCTTTACCCATGTTTCCACGCGCCACCCGATTCACGCGATCGTCCGCGTCGAGCGCGGCGTCCTGGGGCACTGGAACCATGAATCCTACTGGCCGACCCTGCTGATTTCAGCAACGCTCGGCATGGTGTTCGGCCTGCTGCTGACCAGGGCGACCGCCAGGATCGAGGGGCCGGTCGCCGATCTCGACAAGGGTTTGGCGCGGCAGGAATTCAAGCCGTATTACCAGCCGACATTCGATTTGCGCACCGGCGACATCAGGGGATGCGAGGTCTTGGCGCGATGGGTGCGTGCCGACGGCAGCATCGTTCCGCCGCTGAGCTTCATTCCGCTTGCCGAGACCAGCGGACGGATCGAGCCGATGACCTGGCAGATTCTGGCGACGGCGCTCAGGGAATTGTATCCCCGCCTGCGCGACGACAAATACTTCAAGTGCTCCGTCAACATCGTGCCGCGTCATCTGGTCAGCGACGGCTTTATCGAGACCTTGCGGCGTGTGGTGGCCGGCGCGAAGGTCTCCGCACGGCAGATCGTGCTTGAAGTGACCGAGCGCGCCGAACTGCCCGATCTCAAGAAGGCCGCGGCGATCGTGAAGGAATTGCGCGAACTCGGTTTCCGGGTCGCTATGGACGATGTCGGCGTCGGGCACAGCGGGCTGTCGCAAATCAAGGGGCTTGGCGTCAACACCATCAAGATCGACAAGTTCTTTGTCGATACGATCACGCAGGACGACGCCGCCGCGACCATTATCGGGATGCTGGTGCGCCTTGCCCGGGATCTGCATATGAGCGTGATTGCCGAGGGTATCGAAACCCACGAGCAGATGCAGGCGCTGCTGGCCTGTGGCGTCGAGGAAGGCCAGGGCTACCTGGTCTCGCCGCCACTGCCGTTTGCGAAGTTCCACGAATTCCTCGAGCGGCATCAGTCCAGGACGTTGGCCGAGGATGCGGTGCGGGAAGCCGCCCGGGTCGCGTAGGGTTTTACTTCACCATCTGGCCGCGCAACTCACCGCCGGGATTGGCCGCGGTGTGGATGTTGGCGTACCACTTGCCGGCCACGAGATCGCTCACCTGCGTTTCGGTCAGCGTTGCGGTGCCCTCGATCGGGCTCTGCAGGGTCTTGATGGGGAGCGCGATGCCGGCGTTCTTGCCGGGTTCGCTGGGGCCGTGGAAATGCGCGCCCACGGCAGGACCGGTGAGATCCTTGAAGGCCACGGTCCATGTCAGAACCTTGGTCTCGGTGTTAAGCGTTGCCTCGGCGATTCCCGAGGCGGGACTGTTATTGGGCGGAACCTCGTTGGAGCCCTTCAGCTCGGCCTTCAGTTTGACGGTTTCGGCGCTTGCCGGCGCGATGCCAAGGCTAGCGATGCCAAGGCTGGCGATGCCGAACCCGACGACCATGGTGATTGCGCCGATAAAACGAGCAGGCTTGTTCATAGCGTCCTCCGAGCGATGGTTCCCCAAATAGTAACACCGGGCTTGGGCAATAATTTCAGGTTGTGTAGGGTAGTGCGCGCTTATTGACCGCGCCAAACGCCATCCCTAGCGGATTCGTGCGGAATCGTCGACATCTCCCGCAACCGTGGCAACCTGCCCACCCGACATGGTTCAGCCATTGTAGCGAGGCCGACAGGTGCGCTAGCCTCGGTGTCAAGAAAAGCCAAAGAGAAACGAAGGGGGAGAACATGGGCAAGAAAATAGCGATTGTCGGAGCCGGCGCCGTCGGCGGATATGCCGGCGCCCATATGGTGCAGGCGGGCGAGGACGTGACGTTCATCGATCCATGGCCCGAGCACGTCGAGCACATGCGCAAACACGGTCTGCGCGTCACCCATGCGATGGACGTTCCGGAATTTTCGGTTCCCGTGCGCGCGCTCCACGTCACGGACGCGCAGCAGCTTGCCAAGGAGGCACCGGTCGACATCGCCTTCGTCTGCATGAAATCCTACGACACCGCCTGGGCCACCATGCTGATCCGGCAATATCTGGCACCCGACGGTTACGTCGTATCGCTGCAGAACTGCATGAATGAGGAGACCATCGCCGGCATCGTCGGCTGGGGCAAAACGCTGGGCTGCATCGCCAGCAGCATCACGGTGAATTTGCCCGAGGCCGGCCACATCCACCGCGGCGCCGGCAAGCACGGCGCCAAGCACACTGTTTTTCGCGCCGGCGAAGTGCATGGCCGCATCACGCCACGCGCCGAAGAAATCTGCCGCCTGGTTGGCTACACCGACAGCGCCAAGGTCACCAGCAATCTATGGGGCGAGCGCTGGTCGAAACTGGTCGCCAACGCCATGGGCAACGGGCTCTCCGCCTGCACGGGTTTGACCGGCGGCGAGATGCTGGCAAGCGAACCGATCCGCCGCTTTTCCACCCGGCTCGGCAGCGAAGCCATTCGCGTCGGCCAGGCGCATGGCTATCAGCTGGAGGATATCCTGCATTTGGCGCCGGAGACGATCGCGCTGGCGGGCGAAGGCGACGAGGCGGCGATGCGCGCCTGCGACGAACAGCGCTTTGCGGACGGCAAGCGCACGTCGTCGGCGCAGCGGCCTTCGATGGGCCAGGACATGCAGAAGGGCCGGCGCACCGAGATCGAATTCCTCAACGGCTTTGTGGTTGATGAGGGCGAGAAAGTCGGCATCTCCTGCCGCGCCAATGCCGCGCTGACGGATATCGTGATGCGCGTCGAACGGGGCGAGCTGAAGCCCGATCCGCGGCACATCACGGAGCTGGGATTGAATTGAGCCTGCGGCGTCGCGCGATAGCGGGGCAGCGGCAACACCCGATCTCGGGGCTATGATTTTCCTGGGGTTGTCGTAACCTCCGTATATATCAGCTGAGATATTAGGAGGGTTGCAATGCGAATTTTTGTTTGTGGGTTGATCTTGATGGCTTCGATTTCAACGGCGGTCGCCGATTCAAAAGCAGATGCGCTTCAAGTCATCGATAGATGGGCCAAGGCATTCTCGGCCTCGGACGTTGACGCGATCGTAAAGCTTTATGCGCCCGACGCGTTGTTCATGGGGACCGGGAGCAAGGTCGTCGTGACAAAGCCCGAGGGTATCAGGACTTATTTTGAAAACGCTCTTCTCAACAACAGGCCGAGAGGGGCGACCCTCAACAGTCATGAATCGATGGTGCTCTCTGACAATGCCGTGCTGGTCACCGGACTGGACACGGTGACCGGCGTCAGAGACGGAAACCCGACAAGCGCATCCGGACGGGTCACTTTCGTAGTGGCGAAGCGCGGAGCTGATTGGCAGATTGTCCATTTCCATCGGTCGGCGATGCCTCAGTAAGCGGCGGGATGTCTTGGCGCAGGCGCTGGACCTGCGGCGCGTCAGCTATTAAGTAACTCCGATGGACATTGCATCGGACGCGCCGCAGTCGCGCTATTTTCAGTCGCAGGGGCTCAAGCTTCATTTCACGGATTGGGGAAACGGGCAGGCACCGCCATTGCTGCTGGTGCATGGCGGCCTCGACCATTCCCGCAGCTGGGATCATCTGGCGCAGGCGCTGGCCGCGGATTTCCATGTCGTGGCGCCGGACCTGCGCGGCCACGGCGATTCCGGCTGGGCCACCGGCTCCAGCTACAGCCTCGCCGACCACGTCTACGATCTGACCAACCTGGTGAAATCGGAGGGCTTTGGGCCGGTCGCCATCGTCGGTCATTCGATGGGCGGCATGGTCAGCCTGACCTATGCCGGCGCCTTTCCGGAACGCGTATCAAAACTGGTCGTGCTCGACGGCGTGACCAATTTTCCGGCGCGTCGCCCGAAGCCCGCCGACGTCAGGATATCGGATTGGGCCGGCGATCTCGACAAACTGGCGCAGCGGAAAATCCATCGCTATTCGACCGTGGCCGATGGCGCCGATCGCATCGTCGGCCGTAACCCGCGGCTGACGCGCGCGCAGGCGATGCATCTGGCCACCCACGGCATGAAGCGCAACGACGACGGCAGCTTCAGCTGGAAATACGATCCCTATTTGCGCGCGCGTGCGCCCTATCGGCTGTCGCTCGACGACAATATCGGGCTGTGGTCACGCATCGCGTGCCCGACGCTGCTGGTCGCTGCCAGCGAAAGCTTCCTGCCCGATCCCGAGAAGGCCGGCGTGATGTCGCATTTCAAGCACGCCGAATTGGCCAAAATCGCCGGCGCCGGCCACTGGCTGCAGCACGACAGACCGGATGAAGTGCTGGGGCTGATCCAGAAGTTTCTTGGCTAGCGTAGGCTAACGACTTGTCCGTGTAACTTGAAGCGGGGAACTCAAGGCGATCGTCACCAACGGGGGCTACGCATGAAAGTTGTTCATTCGCTTATCACGGCCGCCGTCGCGGCATTGGTTGCATGGCCGTCAGGCACCATGGCGGAAGATTATCCGACGAGATTGGTCCGCATCGTCGTTCCGCAGTCGCCGGGCGGTGCGACCGACACCTTCGCGCGCACGATCGGACAGAAGCTCAGCGAGCGCTGGAAGCAGCCGGTCGTGATCGAGAACCGGGCTGGTGCAGGTGGGGTGATCGGCACCGAGTCGGTCGCCAAGGCGCCGCCGGACGGATACACGCTGCTGGTGACGTACGAAGGCTCTCAGGCGATCAATCCCAGTCTCTACGAGAACCTGCCGTTCGATTCCATCAAGGACTTTACGCCGATCGGCACCGTTGCAACGACGCCGTTTCTGCTGATCGTCGGCCAGAAGGTGCAGGCGAAGACGTTTCAGGAATTTCTTGCCCTGGCCCGTGCCAATCCCGACAAGCTGAACTACGGCTCGGCCGGAAACGGATCCGTCAATCATCTGCTTGGCGAAATGCTGAAGTTCGAAGCCGACGTCCGCATCACGCATGTGCCATACAAGGGCGCGCCGCAAGCCATCGCGGATGTGATCGGCGGTCACGTCGACTCGGCATTTGCCAGTGCGCCGTCGGTGATATCATCGGTCCAGCAGGGATTGGTGCGCGCGATTGCCATCAGCAGCGGCAAACGCGCCGCGATTTCGCCGGACACGCCGACGATTGCCGAAGGCGGCGTCAAGAACTTCGACGTCAATCCGTGGTGGGGGATATTCGGTCCGGCGGGTCTTAGCCCGTCGATCGTCAGCAAGATCAACGCCGATCTCGCCGTGATATTGAAGGAGCCCGACACCCTGGAAGTGCTCGCCAAGCAGGGCGGCACGCCTTTCGCCAGTTCACCCGAGGAATTTCGCAATCTGCTGGCGAAGGACATCGAGAAATGGGCAAAGACGGTTAAGGCGGCTGGAATCAAGGCGAACTGAGGCTGGAGTTTGCAGGATGGGTAGAGCGAAGCGAAACCCATCGTCTCTCCGCAGACGCAATTGACGGGTATCGCTTCGCTCCACCCATCCTGCGGACCGCGCTATTCGTCACGCGATCTTGAGGGCTGGCGTAACCGGAGCCGGGCGTTCAAAGACTTCCTGTACGCCGGCAGCCGTTCGGCACATCATCATCGCTTCACGCAAGGTCCCCGCTGCGATATCGGCTTTGGCTGCCTCCCGTAGTTCTTCCAGCGATTCCTTGTCGAGGTTCTCAGCCCAGCAACCGAGCATGATCGTGACCTCAGGCAATTTGCGTCGAAGGCGCCGAACTGAATACCGCATATGGGCAGGACTGCTGGCGTCAAGGTAGGACAGGCAGACGATCGCGACACCGGTGAAATCCAGCTGCACGATTTTGGCCGTTGAGAGTGCGTCCGCAGGTTCAACCCGGGCAGTCAGGCCGTGCGCGTTGGAAAGCTGTGCAAACAGCACCGCTGCGGCTTGGTCGAGCGGGGTACGTCCGGCCAGGCAGAGCACCGGCGCTTCGCCCCGCCAATCGAGCGGAAGATCGGCCTTTTGCACGACCGGCAAATTGCTGGAAATCGCCGCATCCGGGACGGTTTCGACCGCCGCCGCCGCTTCCGCGTCCATGGTCGGCGAGGTCACGTCGGGGATTGAATCATAATGGGTGGAAAGATCGCTGGCGAACTCGGTAACGGCATCGCAAATCTTGGTCATGCGAGCCTGGTCAAGGGCAGCGCGCTTGGCATCGGCCTGGGCCAGTTGCAGACCCCTCAGCGCAACCTCGTCGAAATAGGACGACAGCGACTTTTCCTTCAGGAACTCTTCCGCTTTGTCGGCCGCCTCGGTCGGATCGCCGGCAAGCATTCGCTGATAAAACATTTCCGGCGGCGACAGCGCGGGCCGGTCACCAAAGATCACGTCGAGAAATTCGAGCCGCTCGACATGACGTCCGAGGACGACGAGGCAAACCGTCAAGGGCGTTGCAAGGACGAGCCCGATCGGTCCCCACAATGCGGTCCAGAACGTCGCTGAAGCGACGATAGCGACGGGAGAAAGTCCGGTGCTCTGGCCGTAGGCCAGCGGCTCCACCACCTGGCTTATGATCGGTCCGACACCCAGAAAAAGCACGATCGTCCATACCAGCATCGACCAGCCGGGATCGACGGCGGCCGCCAATGCCAGCGGAAACGCTGCCGAGATCGCCGAGCCAATGTAGGGAACAAACCGCAGCACGGCCGCGAGAATGCCCCACAGGATTGCGCTCGGGATGCCGATGAACGTAAGTCCCGCGCCGATGATTACGCCGAACGTGGCGTTGATCATCAGTTGAGCCAGAAACAGTCGGCTGAGACGCGTCGCGGCATCGTCCAGCGCCGCCGTCGTGCGTTGCAGATCGTGCGAACCCGCGAGCCGGATCAGGCGATTTCGAAGATCCTCGCGCTGGATCAGGATGAAGATGACGAAGATGATGATGATGCCGGTGGTCGCAAGCGGATTGAGCAGTGGCGCGATCAGGGTTCGCAGATTCTCCAGAGCTCCCGGGTCGGGTTGGCGCACTTCAACGGGGATCGGCAGTGTCGTTCCGGCAGGATTTTGAGCGCCGAGCCGCGGGACCGCTCCCCGAACCGATTTGTCTTCCTTTGGCCTGTCGAGCTCGCGGCTCAACTCCTGGAGCATATCGGCCGCGCGTTCGAGTGTGCCGCTGCTCGCCGTGACGCCGCGCACCGACTTGATTTTTTCACGCATCGTCGATTGATAAACCGGCAGGTCGCCGGCCAGTTGGCTCAATTGATTGGCGATCAGGGTACCCAGGCCGAAGATAATCGAGAATGCCAGAAAGACGACACCCACGACCGCCAGACTGCGGGGAACGCGGGCGCGCTGCAGCAGTCCGACCGGCGGTCCGAGCACAAAACTGAGAAGAATGGCGAGCGCGATGGGTACGAATATTTCCCGGCCGAAATACAGCGCCGCAATGAACAGAGCGGCCAGGATGGAGCACGCGACCGCACTCAGCAAAGCCATCAGCTCGTCCGTCGTGCGGCCGTTATTGACCTTCCGGGTGATCAAACTCATTTAGGATTTCCAAGGACGGGGATCGACGGACGAGGGAATATGGTGGCTGTTGGGATGTCGTAGCTCTCGTTTTGCCGTGAACCAAAGCGGGACTGGCCAATAAGGTTGCACTTGGTCAGGCAACCTATTCACAGGGGAGCATGGAACCTTTTACGCGTCCCGCAACCGCGTTCGGTGAACGCGTCGGGAGAGCCAGCTCCAAGCCGACGCTCCATGACGTTGAACAAAATAGCCGATAACCCGTTATCCAGGATGCAAAAGCGCAAACTGCGATATACCGGTCCAATGAACATGCAGCCCGTCGATCACAGCTCGACGATGCCGGCGCCGTTGCTTCCTCCCATGCCCGGTATGAGCGACGCAGAGGGTTCGATCGCTTCACCGAAGAAGAAGCTAGCCAGGCTCGATGCCGTCCGCGCCGCGAAGGCAAGGATCATGCGGCGTAATTCGCTGCGGAAGCAGCGGCAAGCGCAACGGGATAACACCGCGTGAGAATTTAATTTCTGGAGTCGATCTCCCGATCCAGTTCGCGAAGGTAAGACAGCCCGTGCACCGTCAGCCGGTGCTCGTTTTTCTCGCCATCAACGTATAATTTCATCAAATGTCTTGAAAGACGCTCGCGGGCACCCTTGCTCTCGGAACGGTCGGCAAGGGCGCCATAGATACTCAGCGCGCGATCAACGGGAAGCATATGCATGGGGGCTGGCTCATCGGTTGAGTTCGATCTCTGAAGAGGTAAAGCCCGTTGCTCGGTATCGTTCCGGTATTATGCTGATGCAATTGTAGGCGGGATCAGGTTCGCTCGAATATCGCCACCAAAAGGCACACGAAGTGGCGGACCTCATGTAGTCCGCCACCTCATTTTCATCGGCAACAAAGCCGGGAGAGACTTGCAGCCAGATGATCAGCCGCTAGCCGGTTGGTTATGCCTTCGGCAGCATCACGCCGTCGATGACGTGGATCACGCCGTTCGATTGCTTGACGTCTGCGATGGTGACGGTCGCAACGTCACCCTTTTCGTCGGTCAAGGTGATCTTGTCGCCGTTCATCTTGGCGGTCAGCATGCATCCGCCCACCGTCTTGACGGGATGCGCGCCCTTGTCGTCCTTGATCATCTTGCCGATCGCGGAAGACATCGCGTCTGCCGAAACCACGTGGCATTTCAGGATCGTGGCGAGCTTTTCCTTGTTCTCCGGCTTGAGCAGCGTATCGACGGTTCCGGCCGGAAGCTTGGCGAACGCTTCGTTGGTCGGCGCGAACACGGTGAAAGGACCCTTGCCCTTCAGCGTTTCAACCAAGCCTGCGGCCTTCACTGCCGCGACCAGCGTGGTGTGGTCCTTCGAGTTGACGGCATTGTCGATGATGTCCTTGGTCGGAGACATCGCGGCACCGCCAACCATCGGATTTTCGGCGAAAGCGACGGTGGCGAAAAGGGCGAGGCTGCCAGCAGCCAGAACTGCGGTAAGACGATTTTTCATGATAATTCCTGATTTGGCGCTGTCCCATCTTGGAACTCTGCGGTTGAACAGGAGATACGCCCGACCGAACGAACGAGTTTCAAAATACAAAAGCTGCTCGAAAATATTCGAACTGCGTTGTTCCCGTTTGCATTGGGAGACGATGTCAGGATACGCGGAGTGCGATGGAACTCGGTTCCGCTAGTAACCCGCCACCTGATGCGGCTTGAACAGCCGGCCTTTTTCCACCACCAGCACCACGCCGAGCGCGGCCAGCGTGCACAGAAAGAAGCCGGTCGCGAACGGCAGCAGCGTGCCGTCGTAATCCTGGCCGATCGTGGTGCCGATGCCGATGCCGAGCAGGGTGGTGATCGATCCGTACAGCGACGAGGCGGTGCCGGCGATGTGGCCCTGCGGCTCCATCGCAAGTGCTGTGAAGTTGGCGATCATCAGGCCGAACGCGAACATCATCATTGCGGACAATGCCATGAACAGCGGCAACGGCAGCATCTGCAGTTTCACCGCCAGCAGCATGATGCCGGATATGGCGACGTAGCCGAGCAAGGCGGCGTGTGAAATGACGCGCATGCCGAGGCGGTTGACGAAGCGGGAATTGACGAAGCCGGCGATGGCGGTGCCGATCGCAATGCAAGCGAAGGCGATCGGAAAATACGGCCCGAGCTTGAAGATCTCGGTGAACACCTGCTGCGACGTGAACACGAAAGCGAACAGCGAGCCGAGCACGCCGCCGGAGACCAGCGCATAGCCCAGCGTCTGGCGGTTGGTCAGGGTCTGGCGGAAGGCGTCGAGCACGTCGCGAACGGCCAGCGACCGGCGCAGCTCGAGCGGTAGCGTCTCCGGCATGCGCCACGCGCTCCAGATCAGCGTCACCACGCCATAGACCATCAACACGATAAAGATGCCGCGCCACTGCGTCAGCAGCAGCACCGCCTGGCCGAACGACGGCGCGATCACGGGCACCGCGATGAACACCATCATCGCCAGCGACATCACGCTGGCCATGCGGCGGCCGGCGTAGCAGTCGCGCACGATCGAGGTGGCGATGACGCGGGTCGCGGAGGTGCCGAGGCCCTGCAG
>JACDAG010000424.1 GCA_013695565.1 Bradyrhizobium sp. | reverse complement strand
GCCATCAGGCGCGCGCAGCACCGAACACGGCCGCCCCTTGATATGGCCGATCAGCCATTCGCCGACCGCTTCGAAATAGTTCGCGAGATCGAGCTTCGTCACGCCCTTGCCGTCGCCGCCGTCCGGCCACAACGCCTTGTCGGGCTTGGAGATAACGACGCCCATCACCTCGGCGGATTTTTTCGCCGACGAGGTACCGGACCTGATCAACGGTTTTGCTGCTTTGGTCATTACAGGCCTCTCCGCCTCGACCTCGTTCGCCGGCTTGTCCTGCCGCAGCCCCTTGAATGCCGCCTGCCGGATGTTGCCGCCATCGGTCCAGCCGGCGAATTCGATCTCGGCGACCAGTTCAGGCTTCAGCCAGTGCACATCGCGAGTCTTCTTCGGGGCGTCCTTGCCGCCGAACGGGCTCTTGCTCGAACTTGCCGACTTCAACGCCGGCATGATCCGCCTGACCGTATCCGACCCAAAGCCGGTGCCGACGAGGCCGACAAAAGCGAGGTGGCCGTCGCGATGGACACCCGCCATCAGCGAGCGGAATTTGCCGTTGGTGGTTTTCCAGCCACCCAGCACGACCTCCTGCCCGGCGCGGGTTTTGGATTTGGTCCAGCTCTCCGAGCGGCCGGAACGGTATGGCGCATCCAGCTTCTTGGAGATGATACCCTCGAGTTCCAGCTTGTTGGCGGCTTCCAGGATGGAATCGCCGCTTTCCTCGAAATGCGCGACATACTGAATCAGGCGCCCCTTGCCCTTCCGGGCTTCCAGAAGCTTCTTCAGCCGCGCCTTGCGTTCGCTAAGCGGCAACGGACGAAGGTCCTCGCCGCCTGCGAACAACAGATCGAACGCGAAGAAGATCAGCGCGCCGGTTTTGCCGTCGGAAATCGCGGCCTGCAACGTCGAGAAATGCGGCACGCCATGGTGATCGAGCGCGGCTATCTCGCCATCGATCAGCACGTCGGGGAGCGACTTCGCCTCCTTGGCGATGGCGCCGAATTTTTCGGTCCAATCCAGCGCTTTGCGGGTTTTCAGGACGGCATCGCCGTCCTCGACCCGCAATTGGGTCCGGTAGCCATCGAACTTGATCTCGTGGCACCAGCCATCCGAATTGGGCGGGCGTTCAACCGAGGCGCAAAGCTGCGGCGCGACGAAATCCGGCATCGCATCGACCTTCTTCGCCTTGGCCGATGGCCGGGTCTTCGCAGCAGGTGTGGCCCTGGCAATCGACGTCTTGCCCTTCGCTCGCGCTTCCGCCGCCTCGCCGCGGTTCGATTGCCACACCGCATCGGCCTTGGTCTTGCCGCCCTTGGCCAGCATGAACGGTTTTGGCGCCTTGCCCTTGCCCTTCGCGATCTCGGCCATCGATCGGCCCGAGGCGACAGATTTGTCTTCGTCGAGAATGTCGTTGGCGTCGCCTTGTTTGACGAATTCGTCGCGGTGCTTGATCAGCAGCCAGTTGGTGCGCTTGCCGCCGTAGCGGTCGCCTTTCATCCGGACCAGCACCCAGCTGCCGTGCAGCTTTTCACCGTGCAGGACGAACTTGAGATCACCCTTCTTGAAGCCGCGATCGGGATCATCGGATTCCCAATAGCCGCGATCCCAGAGCTGCACGGTGCCACCGCCATATTGATCGTTGGGAATGGTACCTTCGAAATCGCCATAATCCAAAGGATGGTCCTCGACCTCGACCGCGAGCCGCTTGTCCTGCGGATCGAGCGAGGGACCGCGGGTTACCGCCCACGACTTAAAGACACCGTCGAACTCGAGCCGGAGATCGTAATGCAGCCGGGTCGCATCATGCTTCTGGATCACGAACCGCCGCTGCTTCGACGGCGCCACCTTGACGTCGCCGGAAGGCTCCGCGGTCTTTTCGAAATCGCGTTTCGTCCGGTAGGTATTCAGGCTCTTCAACGGCAAGGTCAAATCCCACCCTTCGGGGCGCGGCTCGCGCGACAGCAACAGGGAAACAAACCCCATAGTACCCGGTGAGGTTCCCAAACCAAGCCCTGTCATTGCGGGCGCAGCGACCTTGTCCGGCGCAGCTCAACGACGCCCACAACTGTCGTCACCCGCGCAGGCGGGTGACCCAGTATTCCAGAGACCTCAATGATAGAACCGAGAGCCCGCGGCGTACTGGGT
>JACDAG010000416.1 GCA_013695565.1 Bradyrhizobium sp. | reverse complement strand
ACCACGCGGGTGTGGTCGCCCTTGTACTGGGCTTCCTTGATCACGTCCGTCCACCAGGCCGCCATGGTGTAGAGCACGCCGATGGTGCCGGCGCCGAAGAGGATCGGCGCGGCGGCGAACATATGATGCATCCAGGTGACCGCGCCGACGGCCATGATGAAGGCCGAGATGGAACCGACGATCGGCCACGGGCTGGGATCGACGAGGTGGTAGTCGTGGTGCTTGACGTGCGCCGTAGCCATTGCGGTCTCTCCGTTAGCGGTGCCTTGCTATTCGGCACGTATTCGTCTCAAAAATCAATTCCAGATACGTCCGGGATATCCCCTGAGGTTCAGGGAACCCGGCGGTCAGAGGTTACCCTTGCGCTTGTCCGGCTCGCCCGCCGCCAGCGGTTTCGGCGCCGGTTCGCGCACGGGGTAGAAGGTATAGGACAGCGTGATGGTGTTGAGCCCGTCGTTCTCGCTGTCCGCGGCCAGCGCCGGATCGACGTAAAACACCACAGGCATATCGCGCTTTTCGCCCGGCGCCATGGTCTGTTCGGTGAAGCAGAAGCAGTTGATCTTCTGGAAATACGCCCCGACCGTCAGCGGCGCCACATTATAGGCGGCCGCCCCGGTGGTCTCGCGCGCCGACTGGTTGGTCACCTTGTAGAACACGGTGAAGACCTCGCCGATCCGGACCTCGATTTCGGTCTGCTCCGGCTCGAACTTCCACGGCAGCCCCGGCCCGACATTGGCATCGAAGCGAACCGCGATCTTGCGCGTCAGCGGCGCGCCTGCCGGGCTCGACGTCGCGACCTGGGTGGTGCCGTTGAAGCCGGTGGCGCGGCAGAACCAGTTGTAGAACGGCACCGCCGCGTAGGACGCGCCGACCATTAGCACCACGACGAAGCCGCAGATCGAAGCCACCGCCGCATCGCGGCCAAGCCCGCGCCGCGCCACAAAGCCGAGCAGCCCGCGGCGTGCGGCGGTCTTCTGGCTTGCGGTCGGCGGTTGCGGCATCGTCGGCTGGCGCTCCATCTCGATCACATCATCCGTCACATCGGCCGCAGCATCACAGCCGGTCCCTTGACCATGGTGACGGCGAAAAACAGCACGACCAGGACGCCCAGCGCCAGCGCGATGGCGATCGAACGCTCGCGGCGGCTCTTCTTCTGCGCCTCGGTGAGGACGATTCCGTCTGGCTTCTGTTTGTCGTCCATTCGCTCATGCGCCCCCTACCAGATCGAAGGGGCGACGGCATGGACGACGACCTCGAGCAGCAAGGTCGCGAACAGCACGAACAGATAAAGAATAGAGAAGGCGAACAGTTTTCGCGTCGCGCGCAGCGCGCGGCTGCCGGTGCGATGCCGGTAGACGTTGACCGCGAGCGCGAACATGCCGGCGCCGAGCGCCAGCGAGGTCACACCGTAGACGGCGTCGAAATAACCAAGCGGCCATGGCGCGACCGCGACCGCGACCAGCACCACGGTATAAAGCAGGATCTGAAGCCGGGTCGCATCGGGACCGGCGACCACCGGCAACATCGGCACCCCGGCGCGGGCATAGTCGTCATTGCGGAACAGCGCCAGTGCCCAGAAATGCGGCGGGGTCCAGAAGAAGATGATCAGGAACAGCAGCAGCGGCTCCATCGACAGCGAACCGGTCGCCGCCGCCCAGGCCACGACCGGAGGCAGCGCGCCCGCGGCGCCGCCGATCACGATGTTCTGCGCGGTCCAGCGCTTCAGCATCATGGTGTAGACCACGACGTAGAAGAAGATGGTGAAAGCCAGCAGTCCGCCGGCCAGCCAGTTGACGAGGACGCCGAGCGTCATCACCGAGAAGAATGCCAGGATCAGGCCGAAGGCGAGCGCTTCCGGACGCGTGACCCGGCCGCGCGGAATCGGCCGGTTGACGGTGCGCGACATCAGCGCGTCGATATCGCTTTCGTACCACATGTTGAGCGCGCCCGAGGCGCCGGCACCGACCGCGATGCAGAGGATCGAGGTGAAGGCCAGCACCGGGTGGACATGACCGGGCGCGATCACCAGCCCGACCAGTGCGGTGAAGATCACCAGCGACATTACCCGCGGCTTCAACAGCGCGATGTAGTCGGCGACACTGGCCTCCGAGATGCGGGGCAGTTCGATGGCGTTGTGGTCGATAACCGACAAGACAGGTCTTTCTTCCGTTGAAGGGCGCGGCGCGAATAATGCGCCGCGCTTTCTCGATTACTGCACGCGCGGCAGCACTTCGAACTGATGGAACGGCGGCGGCGACGGCAGCGTCCATTCCAGCGTGGTGGCGCCGACGCCCCACGGATTGTCGGCGGCCTGTTCCTTCTTCATGAACGCATTAATCACGCCGTAGATGAAGATCAGCACGCCGAACCCCGAAAGGTAGGAGCCCAGCGAGGACACCAGATTCCAGCCGGCAAAGGCGTCGGGATAGTCGACGTAGCGGCGCGGCATGCCGGAGAGGCCGAGGAAATGCTGCGGGAAGAACACCAGGTTGACGCCGACAAAGGTGATCCAGAAGTGCCACTTGCCGATGGTCTCCGAATACATGTAGCCGGACATTTTCGGGAACCAGTAGTACCAGCCGGCGAAGATCGCGAACACCGCGCCAAGCGACAGCACGTAGTGGAAGTGCGCGACCACGTAATAGGTGTCCTGAAGCACGCGGTCGACGCCGGCATTGGCCAGCACGACGCCGGTAACGCCGCCGAGCGTAAACAGGAAGATGAAGCCGATCGCCCAAAGCATCGGCGTCTTGAACTCGATCGAGCCGCCCCACATGGTGGCGATCCACGAGAAGATCTTCACCCCGGTAGGCACCGCGATCACCATGGTGGCGGCGACGAAGTAGGCCTGTGTCGCCGAGGACATGCCGACCGTGTACATGTGGTGCGCCCACACCACGAAGCCGATGCCGCCGATCGCGACCATGGCGTAGGCCATGCCGAGATAACCGAACACGGGCTTCTTCGAGAAGGTCGAGATGATCTGGCTGACCATGCCGAAGCCAGGCAGGATCAGGATGTACACTTCGGGATGGCCGAAGAACCAGAACAGATGCTGGAACAGCAGCGGGTCGCCGCCGCCGTCGGCCGAGAAGAAGGTGGTGCCGAAATTGCGGTCGGTCAATAGCATGGTGATCGCACCGGCCAGAACCGGCAGCGACAACAACAGCAGGAACACCGTGACCAGGATCGACCACACGAACAGCGGCATCTTGTGCAGGGTCATGCCCGGCGCGCGCATGTTGAAGATCGTGGTGATGAAGTTGATGGCACCGAGGATCGACGAGGCGCCGGCCAGATGCAGCGACAAGATCGCGAAATCGACCGCCGGTCCCGGATGGCCCGAGGTCGACAGCGGCGCGTAGATGGTCCAGCCCGCGCCGACGCCGTTGGCGCCCGGTTCACCCTCGACGAAGGTGGACATCAGGAGCAGCGCGAACGAGGCCGGCAGCAGCCAGAACGAGATGTTGTTCATGCGCGGGAACGCCATGTCGGGCGCACCGATCATCAAAGGCACGAACCAGTTGCCGAAGCCGCCGATCATCGCCGGCATCACCATGAAGAAGATCATGATCAGGCCGTGCGAGGTCACGAACACGTTGTAGGTATGGGCTTCGTGGAACAGCTGGACGCCGGGATACATCAGCTCGATGCGGATCGCGATCGACATCGCCGCGCCAATGACGCCGGCGATGACCGCGAACACCAGGTACATCGTGCCGATGTCCTTGTGGTTCGTCGAATAGACGAAGCGCCGCCATCCGGTCGGATGCGCGTGCGCGTGGTCATCATGGGCGTGATCGTCGTGTGTCGCTGCGCCTGTTGCCATGTTCAAATCCTGCCTTGCAGTCCCTTTTCGGACCTTGCGGTCCCGTCGCCCTTGTCCCGTTACGCCTGAAGCTGCCTGCTTACTGCGCCACCGCACCACCAGCCGAGGCGAATGAATTCGCCGGGTTGGTCGCAAATTTCTTCTTCGCGGTTTCCACCCAGGCCGCGAATTCCTGATCGCTCACGACCCGCACCGCGATCGGCATGTAAGCGTGATCCTTGCCGCACAGTTCCGAGCACTGGCCGTAGAACATCCCGGTCTTGGTGGCCTTGAACCAGGTCTCGTTCAGACGGCCGGGGATGGCGTCGATCTTGATGCCGAAGGCCGGCACCGCGAAGGCGTGGATCACGTCAGCGCCTGTGGTCAGAACCCGGACCACCTTGTTGACCGGAACCACCATTTCATTGTCGACGCCGAGCAGCCGGGGCTTCTTGTCCGCCGCCATCAGCGAATCAAATTCGAACTTGCCGTGATCGGGATAGGCGTAGCTCCAGTACCACTGCTTGCCGGTCGCCTTGATGGTGAGATCGGCCTTGGGCGTGTCGAGCTGCAGGAACAGCAGCCGGAACGACGGCACCGCAATCGCCACCAAGATCAGCACCGGGATCAAGGTCCAGGCCACTTCGATCAGGGTGTTGTGGGTGGTCTTGGAGGGGATCGGGTTGGCCTTGGCGTTGAATTTCACAGCGACCGCGATCAGCAGCCCCAGCACGAACAGCGTGATCAAGGTGATGATGATGAACAGCCAGTTATGGAACCAGATGATGTAGTCCATCACCGGCGAGGCCGATTCCTGCAGGGTCCATTCCCACGGCGCGGGCTGTCCCAATTCGGCCGATGCCGTACCGCCGGCGACAAGGGCCATGCCCGCCACCGCAAATCCCAGCAACTGCCGGCCCATCTGGCCCTTCGACATCTTCATGCCGCTCGCGCTCCCTTGATAAATCCCCAAAGCATCTCCGCCGGACGGCTGGAAATGCTGCACGATCCGCCCCCACAAACAGCCCGCTGAAGATACCTTAGAAGTACCGGAGCCAGATCGCTAGAACGCTTCGAAATCCAGCCTCTCAAACCATAATTCGCAGGCTCTCGCAATGCAGTAGTGGGGAGCAAAGCCATGCGCCACCGCCTAATCTTTGCATGTCAGGTTTTCCCGCTGAATCAGGCAAAACCTCCTCTTTTGCGCCTCCACGCCGCTTGACAGGCGGATTACCGGATGTAGGCACAGGCAGGGTGCGCCACAGGGACATGATTCGCTCTCGGAGCGCCCTTCCCGGCCAGGAAACCGGCTTGGGAATTGCTTTCTGGATTTGGCGATAGACCGCCTTCAAGGCGCCGTCATTCCTTGTATCAGTCCGAGTCATTATCCAGCGTAAATATCAAAGGATCGACCCGGATGGGGCGTTCGAGACATCAGGCAATACGCAAGGCAGGGCCAAGCCGCTGGCTCGGCGGGTTGCTGGCCGCCTCCTTCCTGCTCGGCCTCACCCAGGCCGCCAGCGCGCAGGGCGCCGTCCGCTCGGTCCATGGCGACTGGCAGATCCGCTGCGACACCCCGCCGGGCGCCCAGGGCGAGCAATGTGCCCTGATCCAGAGCGTGGTAGCCGAAGACCGCTCCAACGCCGGCCTCACCGTGATCGTGCTGAAGACCGCCGACCAGAAGAGCAAGCTGATGCGGGTGGTGGCCCCCTTGGGCGTGCTGCTGCCCTCCGGTCTCGGCCTGAAGCTGGACAATCAGGACGTCGGCCGCGCCGGCTTCGTCCGCTGCCTGCCCAATGGCTGCGTCGCCGAAGTGGTGATGGACGAAAAACTGCTCGGCCAGCTCCGCACCGCCAAGACCGCGACCTTCATCATCTTCGAGACCCCCGAAGAGGGCATCGGATTTCCGCTGAGCCTGAACGGCATCGGCGAGGGGTATGACAAGCTGCCGTAAGGCAGCCCCGTCGTTGCGAGCGCAGCGAAGCAATCCATACTTGCTTTGCGGTTTTATGGATTGCTTCCCTTCGCTCGCAATGACGCTGACCGCTGCGTGACCTCGCTCACAGCCAAGACGACGATCACCCTGCCAAGGTTTCCCCATCAACCCTGAGGAGACCGCCATGACGCATGCCCTACCGTTCGACACCCGTGCAGCCGCTGCGAAAAGCGAACTGACCGAGCAGCAACTGGACATCGTATCCGGCGGCAAATGGTTTGAAATCGTGCGCTTCGAGCACAGCGTAAAATCCCCGCGAGACGCGGCATCGGGATTGGCAACCGGGCGCCGTCAGCACCTTCCCTGACCTGATCGGACGTTTGGCGTTTCTTGGGCCTGCCGCTAGAACAGCAGCCCCATCAGGATCAGGTTTTCGTGCACGCCGTCGACCAGGATGGCCTCGCGCTGCACGCCTTCGATCTCGAAGCCGACCTTCTTGTAGAGCGCGATCGCGTTCACGTTGTTTTCCCGGACCGTCAGTTCGACCCGTTGCAGCCCGAAGGCCTGTGCGGCGCCCAGCGCCTGCGCGATCAGGCGCTTGCCGATGCCCCGCCGCCTGAATTGTGGCAGCAAGCCCATGCCGAGCACGCCATTATGGGCATAAATCGGCTGCTTCGGGGTCACGTCGCACCAGCCGACGACCTCACCGGCCGAAAGTGCGACAAATTGCGGGTAACCCTGCTCGATAATGTCGAGGATGAACGCCCGCGTCGCTTCCAGCGGCGGGGCCTCCAGGAACGCCAGATAGCGCCGTTCCCGCGCCACGATGTCGAGTGTGCGGTGGAAGCCTTCGATATGGCCTTGCGTTATCGGAACAATTTCGATCGTAGCCATCGTCCCTGCAACGTGTTGATCCAGCCCCTCGCGAAACTACGAGGAAACAACTATCTTGGTTGCGCCCCTCCGACAACGGACTGATGTAATGACCAATCCCGTCGCCACAACCTCCCTGATCGATCGCGCCAATCTCGACCGAGACGCCGTCCGCCGCGAGATTACCCGCGGGCTCGAAGGCGCCGATGACGGTGAATTATTCCTGGAATATGGCCAGACCGAAGCGCTGATGTTCGACAATGGCCGGCTGAAGCAGGCAACCTACGATACTTCACAGGGTTTTGGCCTGCGCGCGGTCAAGGACGACGCGGTCGGTTACGCGCATTCCTCCGACGTCTCGCTGCCGGCGCTGGTCCGCGCCGCGGATGCGGTCGCAGCGGTCCGCGGCGGCTATTCCGGCACCTTTGCCGCAGCGCCCGCTCACACCAATGTGAGACTCTATAGCGACGACAATCCGCTGGATGCGCCCGGCTTTGAAGCCAAGGTGAAGCTGCTCGCCGAAATCGACGCCTATGTGCGCGACAAGGATCCGCGGGTGCGTCAGGTGACGGCCAGTCTCAGCGCCACCTGGCAGGTGGTCGAAATCCTGCGCCCCGACGGCGAAAGCTACCGCGACATCCGCCCGCTGGTGCGGGTCAATATTTCCGTGGTCGCCGGACAAGGCGACCGCCAGGAGAGCGGCAGCAAGGGCTATGGCGGCCGCGAGGGCTATGAGCGTTTCATCGAAACCAAGGCGTGGCGCGATGCCGCCGATGGCGCGATCCGCGAGGCAATGGTCAATCTGGAATCGGTACCCGCCCCCGCCGGCGAAATGGACGTGGTGCTCGGCGCCGGCTGGCCCGGCGTGATGCTGCATGAAGCGGTCGGGCATGGGCTCGAAGGCGATTTCAACCGCAAGCACACTTCGGCGTTCGCCGGATTGATGGGCCGGCAGGTCGCGGCCAAGGGCGTCACGGTGGTCGACGACGGCACCATTGCGAGCCGGCGCGGATCGCTTTCGATCGACGACGAGGGCACGCCGACCAACCGCACCGTGCTGATCGAGGACGGCATTTTGGTGGGCTACATGCAGGACCGCCA
>JACDAG010000386.1 GCA_013695565.1 Bradyrhizobium sp. | reverse complement strand
TTGCCGGTTTGTCAGAGGAAATCCGCCTTCGGCTCCTGATGCGGGCCATCGACCGTGTCGGTCACGAGGGAGCGGCGGAACTCGGCAAGGCCGAGGCCTTGCTGGCGGTACTTGATCGGGCGATTGCGAAAGGCGAGGGGAGGCTGAAACAGACCCTCGCAGGAGCCGCAATCAGTCTGATTGGAGGTCGGATTCACGTCGAACCGGCGCCCCTGCGCCGTCGCAGGCTGGAATGAGAAGGCAATCCGTCGCTCGATATTCGTCGTTAACCGGCGGGGAGCCTTAACCACCCCCGGAAAACGCCGGTTTCTACGTCATTATTTGACCGGGAATCGCGCTAGGATGCGTTAAATAGTCCTGCGTGGTTCCCTTGGCATCGACCTGGGCGCCACCTAGATTGTATGCAGTGGATCGGGAATCTCGCCTGACGATCAGGGGCACCCCAAGGTTTACTGCCAAGCACATAAGGCCGCGATCCGCGCGACCACGAAGGAAGATCGATGAACGCCAATCTGCGCAATTTCGCCCTCTGGGTAATCATTGTCTTGTTGCTGTTGGCATTGTTCACGCTGTTCCAGAATCCTGGTCAGCGCGCGTCATCGCAGGACATCACGTTTTCGCAGTTCGTGAGCGAGGTCGAAAAGAACACCGTCCGCGACGTCGTGATTCAGGGACCGGATATCCACGGCACCTTCACCAACGGCTCCAGTTTCCAGACCTATGCGCCGAACGATCCGACGCTGGTCAAGCGCCTGGTTGATGCCAAGGTGAACGTCAGCGCGAAGCCGCCCGGCGACAACGTGCCGTGGTTCGTGTCGCTGCTCGTTTCCTGGCTGCCCTTCATCGCGCTGATCGGCGTGTGGATATTCCTCTCCCGCCAGATGCAGGGCGGTGCCGGCAAGGCGATGGGCTTTGGCAAGTCGCGCGCCAAGATGCTGACCGAAGCGCATGGCCGCGTAACGTTTGAAGACGTCGCCGGTGTCGACGAAGCCAAGCAGGATTTGCAGGAGATCGTCGAATTCCTGCGCGACCCCGGAAAATATCAGCGGCTCGGCGGACGGATTCCGCGGGGCGTGTTGCTGGTCGGCCCTCCCGGCACCGGCAAAACCCTGATCGCGCGCGCGGTCGCGGGCGAAGCCAATGTGCCGTTCTTCACGATTTCGGGCTCCGACTTCGTTGAAATGTTCGTCGGCGTCGGCGCCAGCCGGGTCCGCGACATGTTCGAGCAGGCCAAGAAGAACGCGCCCTGCATCATCTTCATCGACGAAATCGATGCGGTTGGCCGTCATCGCGGCGCCGGTTTGGGCGGCGGCAATGACGAGCGCGAACAGACCCTCAACCAGCTGCTGGTCGAGATGGACGGCTTCGAAGCCAATGAAGGCGTGATCCTGATCGCGGCGACCAACCGTCCCGACGTGCTCGATCCGGCGCTGCTGCGCCCGGGCCGTTTCGATCGCCAGGTGGTGGTGCCGAACCCGGATGTCGTCGGCCGCGAGCAGATCCTGAAGGTTCACGTCCGCAAGGTGCCGCTGGCGCCGGATATCAACCTCAAGACCATCGCGCGCGGCACCCCGGGCTTCTCCGGCGCCGATCTGATGAACCTCGTCAACGAAGCCGCCCTGACCGCCGCGCGCCGCAACAAGCGCATGGTGACGCAGTCCGAATTCGAAGAAGCCAAGGACAAGGTGATGATGGGCGCCGAGCGCAAGTCGCTCGTCATGACCGAAGAAGAGAAGATGCTGACGGCCTACCACGAGGGCGGCCACGCCATCGTCGGCCTCAACGTCATCGCGACCGATCCGATCCACAAGGCCACGATCATTCCGCGCGGACGTGCGCTCGGCATGGTGATGCAGCTGCCGGAGCGCGACAAGCTGTCGATGTCGCTCGAGCAGATGACGTCGCGGCTAGCGATCATGATGGGCGGCCGGGTTGCCGAAGAGCTGATCTTCGGCCGTGAAAAGGTCACCTCGGGTGCGTCGTCCGACATCGAGCAGGCCACGCGCCTGGCCCGCATGATGGTGACGCGCTGGGGCCTCTCCCAGGCGCTCGGTACCGTCTCCTATGGCGAGAACCAGGACGAGGTTTTCCTCGGGATGTCGGTGTCGCGCACCCAGAACGCATCGGAAGCCACGGTTCAGAAGATCGATACCGAGATCCGGCGTTTTGTCGAAGAAGGTTACAACGAAGCGACGCGTATTCTGACCGAGAAGCGTGCCGATCTCGAAATCCTGGCAAAAGGCCTGCTTGAGTTCGAGACGCTGAGCGGCGACGAAATTGAGGATTTGCTCAATGGCAAGAAGCCGAACCGGGAGTCGGTGCTGGAGCCGACCACACCGCGTGCCTCGGCAGTGCCGCCCGCCGGCAAATCGCGCCCGCGTCCCGATCCGGATCCCGGACTGGAGCCGCAACCGCAGGCGTGACGCCCGGTGAGCTAACGAACTGAATTCCGGAACGGGCGCATCTAGCGCCCGTTCTGCTATGTGTCGCTTGCTTGGTTGGGGTTCGGCATGCACGTGATCGAATGCGACGTACCCGCCAGCAGCGCGCTGAGCCGGGAGCTGATCCAGTCGGCCTGGTTTCACGACTCCTACCGCGTGCCGCTGCTGCGTCCGGGGCTTTCCATCGTCGACATCTTCTTTGCGTTGTTCGGCCATACGCCGCGCTGGATGAAGGCCTTGCTGATTGCCCGCAATGCTGTCGCCAAATGGTGCGGACTGGAGGCGCCGACCGCCGGCGAAATCCTCAAGCCCACGGTGCGCGCAAGCTATCGCGTCGGCGACAAGATCGGTCCCTGGCCGATCTTCTTCATCGGCGACAATGAAATTGTCGCCGGCCGCAACAACAAGCACCTCGATTTCAGGCTCTCGGTGCTCCGGGTGAAGGAGGGTGACGCGGACAGTGTCGTCGTCTCGACGATCTGCTCGGTGCATAACCTCGCCGGCAAGATCTATCTGTTCTTTATCGTCCCGTTCCACCGCACCGGCGTCCGGTCGCTGCTGGCAAATGCGGTGGCGGCGAAGCGGTTGTGAGCTGCCGGCTGGCGAGCCGGGTCGCCGCCGTTATGATTAGAGTTGGCGTCCGACGAAGCGTCATGGCATGTTTCGGCCCGCCGGAACCAACCGGCCGCTCCGCGCGCCCTTTGAGCGGCTGACGACACCGGGGAGGGAAGCCGATGCGTTTCGTCACGGGAGCTGGCGCGCTGGGCGCCGTCGTCTGTCTGATGCTGCCGCTGGCCGCGATGTCGGCCGAAATGCGCGGCATCACCAACGGTGCGACCTACGAAATCTCCGATCCCACCATCGATTCCCAGATCGTGAAACTGAAGGCTTCCGGCGCCGACGTGTTCGTGATCGCGGCGACGCCGAAATTCGCCGCGCAGTCGATCCGCAAGGCGTTCGAGATCGGCTGGCGGCCGATGACGTTCCTGTCCAACGTCGCGGTCTGGATATCGACCGTGATGGAGCCCGCAGGGGTCGAGGCCGGCACCGGCATCCTCTCCACTGCTTACGTCAAGGACCCCGATGATCCCGCCTGGAAGGACGATCCCGGCGTCAAGGGCTGGCGCGAATTCATGGTCAAATACGTTCCCGACGGCGATCTGCACGACACCAATTACGTCAACGCC
Organism: Bradyrhizobium sp.; assembly: GCA_013695565.1. GTDB lineage: Bacteria > Pseudomonadota > Alphaproteobacteria > Rhizobiales > Xanthobacteraceae > Bradyrhizobium. Next base: position 2,782 of record JACDAG010000386.1, on the reverse strand, counting down.
TACAACAGCGCGATGGCGCTGGAGGCGGTGCTGAAAGCCTGCGGCGACGATCTGTCGACCGAGAACATCCTTAAACAGGCTTACGCGATCAAGGATCTGGAATTGCCGATGCTGCTGCCGGGCATCAAGGTCAATACCTCGCCGACCGACCACGTGCCGGTCGACCAGATGCAGTTCATGCGCTTCAACGGCAAGACGTGGGAGCGGTTCGGGGAACTATTGACGGGGAATTGACGTGACACACGCCAAGAAAAAAGTCGCGGAGGACGCCCCGCTTTGCTTGTTCGTGATTGAGGGCTCTGTTTCGGCGAAGCCGCACTTTTTAGCCGCTTCACCAAATCGAGGTAGGTAATCTCGTTTTTCCTTCGGCTTGGCCTTCAAGAAAATGCTGGCACGTTCGCCCTACCGCATCGTCGTTCACGGCTGTGGAGGAACTCGCCAAATTTTCTGGATATCGCCGCCGGACCCCATTGACACCCGTGCCCGAATAACACGACATGTAGACGTCACGGTCGATCTGATCGCAAGATTTGGTGGCTAAGAGGGAAGCCGGTGAATCGCGCGGAAGTGCGAAATTCCGGCGCTGCCCCCGCAACTGTAAGCAGTGAGTTGTTCCCGCCTTTACGTCACTGATGCGGCTTCGCATTGGGAAGACAGGGAATAACGACGACCTGCGAGCCAGGAGACCTGCCGCGACACCGAAAAAAAACGTCCACGGGCGGGGTGTCCCGGCGGTCGCTTGCAGATCCATGCCGGCGTTTACCGTCGCGCGTGTGAAGCAGCGTCCCCCAAAGACATCCGGCCTCAACAACACCACGGGGTCTGCCGATGTCCGAAACTTCCGCATCCATTTCTCTCGAAGCCAAAACCGCTCCCTTGTTCCAGTTGCGTCCCGAAACGCTTGCCGCGCCGGAAGGCGAGCTTCCGATGCAGGTGATCCGCCGCAACGGCACGGTTTCGAAGTTCGATGCCAGCAAGATTTCGGTGGCGATGACCAAGGCGTTTCTCGCCGTCGAGGGCCACACCGCGGCGGCCTCCCGACGCGTGCATGAAGTCGTGGAGCAATTGACCGCCGAAGTCGCCGGCGCGCTGTCGCGCCGGAAGAGCGAGGGCCGCACCTTCCATATCGAGGACGTGCAGGACCAGGTCGAACTGGCGCTGATGCGCAGCGAGCACCACAAGGTGGCGCGCGCCTATGTGCTGTATCGCGACGAGCGCACAAGGCAGCGCGCCGAGCAGGAAGCCGTAAAATCGGCCAAGCCGGCGGCTGGACCGCTGCTGCACGTCACGTTGGCCAACGGCACCAAGGTGCCACTGGATACTGCGCGCCGGGCGCTGATCGTCAACGAGGCCTGCGCCGGTTTGGACGGCGTCGACGCCGCGCCGGTGATCGCGGAAACCCAACGCAACATCTATGACGGCATCGCCGAGGGCGAACTGGCGCTCGCTACCGTGATGGCTGCGCGCACGCTGGTGGAGCAGGAACCCAATTACGCCTATGTCAGCGCGCGGCTGCTGCTCGATAAATTGCGCACCGAGGTGCTGTCTTACGTGCATGGCGTGCCGACCAACGCCTCGCAGGCCGACATGACCGGCCGTTACGGCGAATATTTCCCGGCCTATATCAAGACCGGTATCAAGGCCGAACTGCTTGATCCGGATCTCGCGCGCTTCGACCTCAAGCGTATAGCCGCGGCGCTGAAGCCGGAGCGTGATCTGGCGTTTCAGTTCCTCGGGCTGCAGACGCTGTACGACCGCTATTTCCTGCATGAAGGCGGCAACCGGATCGAACTGCCGCAGGCGTTTTTCATGCGCGTCGCCATGGGCCTTGCGGTGCGCGAGATCGATCGCGAGGCGCGCGCCATCGAGTTCTACGATCTGCTGTCGTCGTTCGACTTCATGGCCTCGACCCCGACGCTGTTCAACTCGGGAACGTTGCGGCCGCAATTGTCGTCGTGCTTCCTCACCACCATTGCCGATGATCTCGACGGCATCTTCAAATCGGTCAAGGACAACGCCCTGCTGGCGAAATATTCCGGCGGGCTCGGCAATGACTGGACCCGCGTGCGCGGGCTCGGCGCCCACATCAAGGGCACCAATGGCGAAAGCCAGGGTGTGGTGCCGTTCCTCAAGGTCGCCAACGACACCGCGATCGCGGTCAACCAGGGCGGCAAGCGCAAGGGCGCGGTGTGCGCCTATCTCGAGACCTGGCACATCGACATCGAGGAATTCCTCGATCTGCGCAAGAACACCGGCGACGACCGCCGCCGCACCCACGACATGAACACCGCGAACTGGGTGCCCGACCTGTTCATGCAGCGCGTCGAAGCCGACGGTGAATGGACCTTGTTTTCGCCGGACGAGACCCCCGATCTGCACGATCTCTACGGCACGAAATTCGCCGAGCGCTACGCGGCCTATGAGGCCAAGGCGGCGCGCGGTGAAATCCGCGTCTTCAAGCAGGTCCGCGCCACGGACCTCTGGCGCAAGATGCTGACCATGCTGTTCGAGACCGGGCATCCCTGGATCACGTTCAAGGACCCCTGCAATCTTCGCTCGCCGCAGCGCCATGCCGGCGTCATCCACTCTTCGAATCTCTGCACCGAAATCACGCTCAATACCTCCGACGACGAGACCGCGGTGTGCAATCTCGGTTCGATCAATCTGCTCAATCACGTCCAGGATGGCCGCCTCAACGAGGCGCGGCTGAAGAACAGCGTGACGATCGCGATGCGGATGCTCGACAACGTCATCGACATCAATTTCTACACCATTCCGGAGG
>JACDAG010000378.1 GCA_013695565.1 Bradyrhizobium sp. | reverse complement strand
GGCCGCACCGATGGCGTCTGGCTGGCCGCGAGCCTGCTATATCGCGGCGACGACAAGCGCCGGCTGGCGCGGCTACATCTGCTATCGCTGACATCGAAGGTGCCGCTGCTGGCGACCAATGAGGTGCTGTATCACCACCCCGCGCGCCGCCCGCTGCAGGACGTGCTCACCTGTATCCGCGAGAAGACCACGATCGAGGCGGTCGGCAAGCGGTTGGAGGCCAATGCGGAACGCTACCTCAAACCGCCGCATGAAATGGCGCGGCTGTTTCGCGATCTGCCTGATACGATCGCCGAAACCATGCGCTTTGCCGGCCGCATCAATTTCTCGCTCGACCAGCTCAAGTATCAATACCCGGACGAGCCGGTGCCGCCGGGCAAGACCGCGCAAGCGCATCTGGAAGATCTGACCTGGGCTGGCGTCGACAAATATTTCGGCGGCGATATCAGCGACACGCTCCGCGCCACCTTGCACAAAGAGCTGGGGCTGATCGCCGAACTCAACTACGCGCATTACTTCCTCACCGTGCACGACATCGTTCATTATGCGCGCAGCCAAAACATCCTGTGCCAGGGCCGGGGATCGGCGGCGAATTCGGCTGTCTGTTACGTGCTCGGCATTACCTCGGTCGATCCGACCAAGGTCGATCTGCTGTTCGAGCGGTTCATTTCCAAGGAACGGCTGGAGCCGCCCGACATCGACGTCGATTTCGAACATTCGCGCCGCGAAGAGGTGATGCAATATGTCTATCGGCGCTACGGCCGCCACCGCGCCGCGATCATCGCCACCGTCATCCACTATCGTCCCCGCAGCGCGATCCGCGATGTCGGCAAGGCGTTGGGGCTGACCGAAGACGTCACCGCGGCGCTGGCCGATACAGTGTGGGGCAGCTGGGGCAAGGGCCTCAACGAGATGCAGGTCCGGCAGGCCGGGCTCGATCCCCAAAATGCAATGATCGAACTTGCGGTGGCGCTCGCCACCGAACTAATCGAATTCCCGCGGCATCTGTCGCAGCATGTCGGCGGCTATGTGCTGACGCAGGATCGCCTCGACACCTACGTGCCGATCGGCAACGCCGCGATGGACGATCGCACTTTTATTGAATGGGACAAGGACGACGTCGACGCTCTGCGCATGATGAAGGTCGATGTGCTGGCGCTGGGCATGCTGACCTGCATCCGCAAATGCTTTGATTTGATCGCCGACCACAAGGGCGAGCGCTGGGAGCTCGCCACCGTCGAGCAGGACGACAAGAATGTCTACGACATGCTGTGCCGTGGTGAATCGCTCGGCGTGTTCCAGGTCGAAAGCCGCGCGCAGATGAACATGCTGCCGCGTTTGAAGCCACGCACCTTCTACGATCTCGTCATCGAAGTCGCGATCGTGCGCCCCGGCCCGATCCAGGGCGACATGGTGCATCCCTATCTGCGGCGGCGAAACAAGCTTGAGAAGGAAAACTACCCGTCGCCGTCGCCCGAACACGGGCCTGCGGATGAGCTGTACAATGTACTGCACAAGACGCTCGGCGTGCCCTTGTTCCAGGAGCAGGCGATGCGGATCGCGATCGAGGCGGCGAAATTCACCTCCGAAGAGGCCAACGGGCTGCGCCGTTCGATGGCGACCTTTCGCAATGTCGGCACCATCGGCAAGTTCGAAGACAAGATGATCGGCAACATGATTGCGCGCGGCTACGCGCCCGAATTTGCCAAAAATTGTTTTGAGCAGATCAAGGGATTTGGCAGTTACGGCTTTCCGGAAAGCCATGCCGCGAGTTTCGCGCAACTCGTCTACATCTCGTCATGGCTCAAGCATTACCATCCCGATGCGTTCTGCTGCGGGCTGTTGAATTCGCAGCCGATGGGCTTTTACGCCCCGGCCCAGATCGTCGGTGATGCCCGCACCAACGGGGTCGAGGTGCGGGAGGTCGATGTGTCGCATAGTTTTGCGCAGAACACGCTGGAGGAGGCTGAAGGAAAATATTGCGCCGTGCGACTGGGGTTCCGGCAGATCGATGGATTTCATTGGCTCGATGAGGATGAGGAGAGCTTGAAACGAAGTCAGCTGTCATTCCGGGATGGTGCGTTAGCACCAGACCCGGAATCTCGAGATTCCGGATCGCCGCTTCGCGTCGTCCGGAATGACGACGGTGAGAAAGCCGACGACTGGGCCGACCGCATCGTCGCCGCCCGCACGCGCCGCCCGTTCACCTCGCTGGAAGAATTCGCCCGCGACACCGCGTTGCCCAAGCGGGCGCTGATCCTGCTGGCGGATGCCGATGCGTTCCGCTCCATCGGGCTGGATCGCCGCGCCGCGTTGTGGGCGGTGCGCCGGCTGCCCGACGATGTGCCGTTGCCGCTGTTCGAAGCCGCCACCGCGCGCGAGCAGCCGGACGAAAATGCAAAGCCGCTGCCTGACATGCCGCTGCCGGAGCAGGTGGTCGCCGACTACCAGACCATCCGGCTGTCGCTGAAGGGCCATCCGATGGAATTCTTGCGCGCGATGTTCACCAGAGAACGCGTGGTGCCTTGCGAACATATCGCGCATCGCAACGACCGGCGGCATGTCCGCTGCGCCGGCGTGGTGCTGGTGC
>JACDAG010000377.1 GCA_013695565.1 Bradyrhizobium sp. | reverse complement strand
GGCGTTCTTCGTCACCATGTTCATCTACCGCGACTACAAATGGTCGGAACTGCCGATGCTGGCCTACCGGACATTGCAGACGGTCGCCATGGTGCTGACGCTGGTCGCCACCGCCTCGTGCTTCGGCTATATCGCGGCGCTGATGCAGATGCCCGCCAAGATGACGGAATTCTTCGTCGCCATTTCATCCAACAAATACGTGCTGCTGATGTGGCTCAACATCATGCTGCTGGTGCTGGGCACGGCGCTCGATCTCGCGCCGCTGTTGCTGATCTGCACGCCGATCCTGCTGCCGGTGGTCAAGAGCTTCGGTATCGACCCCGTGCATTTCGGCATCGTGATGCTGCTCAATCTCGGCATCGGCCTGTTGACGCCGCCGGTCGGCACCACGCTGTTTGTCGGCTGTGCGATCGGCAAGGTGTCGGTCGACGACATCATGCGCGAGATCTGGCCGTTCTATTACGTGATGTTCGCGGTGCTGATGATCGTGACCTACATCCCCGCGGTCTCGCTGTGGCTGCCGCATTCGTTCGGATTCCACTAAGCCAAAGCGTTTTCCAGCGAAGTGGACACCGGTTCGCGTCAAGAAAACGCGTCAAACAGAAAAGCTAGGCTGGGCGGCCCGCATATTCGCGCCAGCCTTTGGCGCGTAACGCGCAGGCCGGGCATTCGCCGCAGCCGTAACCCCAGTCGTGCTGCGCACCGCGTTCGCCGAGATAGCAGGTGTGCGAGTGTTCGCGGATCAGATCGACCAACCCTGCCCCGCCGAGTTCATGCGCGAGCTTCCAAGTCGAGGCCTTGTCGAGCCACATCAGCGGCGTGTGCAGCTCGAATGGTCGGGCCATGCCAAGACTGAGCGCGGACTGCAACGCCTTGATGGTGTCGTCGCGGCAATCCGGATAGCCGGAATAATCGGTCTCGCACATGCCGCCGATGATGTGGCGGATGCCGCGCCGGTACGCCAGCGCCGCGGCGAAAGTGAAGAACACTAGATTGCGGCCGGGCACGAACGTATTGGGCAGGCCGTCCGCCCCCATCTCGATCGCAACATCCCGCGTCAGCGCGGTGTCGGAAATCTCGGCCAGCGTCGGAATATCCAGCGTGTGGCTCTCGCCGATCCTTGACGCCCAATCCGGCCGCACGGATTTGATGCCCGACAACAGGCGATCCCGGCATTCAAGCTCGATCGCGTGACGCTGGCCATAGCTGAAGCCGAGCATTTCGACGCGCGCAAAGCGCTGCAGGGCCCAGGCCAGGCAGGTGGTGGAATCCTGCCCGCCGGAAAACAGCACCAGCGCGGTTTCGGATTGCAATGGATCGCTCATGGGGCCGCATTAGCATTCCCCGGCTTCCGGGCCAATCGGTGGAAATCAACCAGGACTCGGAGCGTTCCACTGGGATCGGCGGCCCGCTTGCGGCATAAAGCCAGGGTCTGTCCTCTCCCCCGGCGCCGGTAAACCCATGACCCCTTCCCGCGATATTTCCCGGCTGCTCGAAATCATGGCGGCGCTGCGCACGCCGGTGACCGGCTGCCCGTGGGACCTCGAACAGGACTTTGCGACGATTGCGCCCTACACGATCGAGGAGGCCTATGAGGTCGTCGACGCCATTTCGCGCAACGATCTCGACGATCTCCGCGAGGAACTCGGCGACCTCCTGTTGCAAGTGGTGTTTCACGCCCGCATGGCGGAGGAGCAGAACGCATTTGCTTTCGGTGACGTGGTCGAGGCCATCACGGCCAAGATGATCCGGCGGCATCCGCATGTCTTCGCCGACAGCGCTGGGCGACTGACGCCCGGCCACGTCAAGGAAGTTTGGGACCAGATCAAGGCCGAGGAGAAAGCCGAGCGCGCCGCGCGCCGGCCGCCGGAATCCACGGTGCCCAAATCGCTGCTATCAAGCATCAAGGCCGGACAACCGGCGCTGACGCGCGCGATGGAATTGCAGCGCAAGGCATCTACGGTCGGCTTCGACTGGAACGACCCGCGCGCCGTCTTGCACAAGATCCGCGAGGAAGCCGACGAGATCGAGGCTGCGCTCGACAAGGGCGATGCGGAAGAACTCGCCAGCGAGACCGGCGATCTCCTGTTCGCCCTGGTCAATCTGGCGCGGCATGTCGGCGCCGATCCCGAAACCGCGCTGCGCGGCACCAACGCGAAATTCGAACGCCGCTTCGCCTATATCGAGCGCGCGCTGGCCGCCAAGGGACGCTCGCTCGAGGGCGCCTCGCTCGCGGAGATGGATGCGTTGTGGAATGAAGCCAAGGGTGAGGAGAAGCCGGCGCTATCCTCATCCGCCAAAGCGCACGGCGGACGTCGATAGAACCGAGGTGTTTCCACATGTCGTCCCGGCGAACGCCGGGATCCATACTGCGTGATCTATCGATTTAAGCTGGCCGTTCGACGACTTGTCGTAACCACAAACGCCTGTGGTTATGGGTTCCGGCGTACGCCGGAACGACGGCTAGGCCGCGTGCGGCACGGCGCCGAACCGTGACACCACGATATCGTGCTTGGTCTCGTCGACCCGCACCGTCATGTCGAAACGCTCGCCGTGGAGCTCCTTGTTGAGCACTTCGGCGTTGCGGTGCAGCCAGCTGATCCCTGCGCCATCGGCGGCGTCGATCGACAGATCCAGCGTCATCCGGAACGCCGCGAGCCGGTCTTCGATTGCGGTCAGCAGCGTCTCGATCCCCTCGCCGGTCTCGGCGGACACCAGGAAGCACGGCCGTTCTTGTGGCCGGCGCGCGGCGATGTTGCGCAGATTATCGCGCTCCTCGGGATCGAAGCGATCGATCTTGTTCCAGACTTCGAGGATGCGTGCGCCCGCATCCGGATCGATCCCGAGCTGGCGCAGCACCGCGTCGACGTCGCGCTCCTGCGCCTCCGCGTCCTCATGCGAGATGTCGCGGACATGCAGGATGATATCCGCCTCCAGCACCTCTTCGAGCGTGGCGCGAAACGCCGCCACCAGTTGCGTCGGCAGGTTGGAGATGAATCCGACCGTGTCCGACAGCATCGCCTTGCCGCCATGCGGCAGGGTCAACGCGCGCAAGGTGGGGTCCAATGTCGCAAAGAGCATGTCGGCGGCCTGCACGTCGGCCCGCGTCAGGCGGTTGAACAGCGTCGACTTGCCGGCGTTGGTGTAGCCGACCAGCGCCACGACCCGATACGGCACCCGCTGCCGGCCGGCGCGATGCAGTCGTCGCGTCGCCTGCACTTTCTTCAATTCGTTCTCGAGGCGCGCGATGCGGTCGCCGATCAGGCGCCGGTCGGCCTCGATCTGGGTCTCGCCGGGGCCGCCCATGAAGCCGAAGCCGCCGCGCTGGCGTTCCAGATGGGTCCATGACCGCACCAGGCGGCTGCGCTGATAATTCAGATGCGCAAGCTCGACCTGCAGCGAGCCCTCCTTGGTCTTGGCACGGCGGCCGAAGATTTCCAGGATCAGCCCGGTGCGATCGAGCACCTTGGTGTTCCAGGCCTTCTCGAGATTGCGCTGCTGGATCGGCGACAACGCGCAATCCATCACCACAAGCTCGATGTCATGGCCTTTGATGAGCCCAAGAATCTCCTCGACCTTGCCCTTGCCGAGATAGGTCGCGGGCCTGATCTGGCTGATCGGCGCGATCAGGGAATCGGCCACCACGAGGTCGATGGCGCGCGCCAGACCTGCGGCTTCCTCCAGCCGGGCTTCGGAATCGCGCACGGCCTCATTGGCTTGCGCATCGGCATCACCGCGGCGCATGCGCAAATAAGGACCGATGACGATCACCCGTCCGGTCTCTTGGCCCCCCGCCGACCGCGGACGGTCGGCGTCCCCTTCACGATTGAGGGGTTCCAATCAGGTCACTTTCAAGCCGGAGCATCCTCACCGCCCTCGAACAACTGGATCGGCGCACCCGGCATGATGGTCGAGATCGCGTGCTTGTATACAAGCTGCGAGTGACCATCGCGCCGAAGCAGCAGGCAGAAATTGTCGAACCAGGTGACAATGCCCTGCAGCTTTACTCCGTTGACCAGAAAGATCGTAAGTGGCGTTTTGGTTTTGCGAACGTGATTCAGGAAGGTGTCTTGTAGGTTTTGTGCGCGGTCTGCCGCCATTGTTTTTGTCCCGTGCTTCTTTTTATTAAACCGGTTGTTGCTCTCTCACGGAGCCTGCCCCGATCGCCGGCTTCCCCTGAGATCCCCCTCCGGTAGGCTCGGCAGAACGATTAGAGGGCACGCGCGCTTTTTAGGCAAGCCAGTTCGCGCGTCACCCCCGAGGAACCCAGTGACCATTCTCCGTAAATCTCCGGAAAGAGATGAATATTCTCAAGCAACTGCATGGATCGCCGGAGCTCCAGCAGAGTACCAGTGAGTGCAAAATCTCAGCCGACCCCGAGTGCCTTGAGCTTGCGATGCAGGGCCGAGCGCTCCATGCCGACGAATTCCGCCGTGCGCGAAATATTGCCGGAGAAACGGCTGATCTGGGCGATCAGATAATCGCGCTCGAACACTTCCCGCGCCTCGCGGAGCGGCAGCCCCATGATGTGCTCGCCATTGTTGCTGGTCGGCATCGCCGGCACCATCGAGCCGACGTCCTGCGGCAGCATGTCGGCGGTGACGATCGCTTCCGGACCGCCGGCTGCGAGAATCATCACGCGCTCGACGTTATTGCGGAGCTGGCGCACGTTGCCGGGCCAGACATGCGATTGCAGCACCGCCATCGCGTCCTGGCCGATCTGGCGCTTCGGCAAGCCGGTCGCGATCGAAATCTGGTCCATGAAGTAGTCGATCAGTTCGGGAATGTCCTCGCGCCGCTCCGACAGCGGCGGCACCCGGATCGGCACCACCGACAGCCGGTGATAGAGGTCCTCACGGAAGCGCCCTTCGGCGATTTCTTCCTCCAGATTGCGCGCGGTCGAGGAGATGATGCGAACGTCGACATGCACCTTGGCGGTGCCGCCCGAACGCTGGAAGGTCTGATCGACCAGCACGCGCAGGATCTTGTTTTGGGTTTCGCGCGGCATGTCGGCGATTTCGTCGATGAACAGCGTGCCGCCATGGGCTTCTTCCAGCGCGCCGGCCTTGCGGGTCTGCTCGCCATTGGTCTGTTCGATCCCGAACATTTCGACTTCCATCCGCTCCGGCGTAATCGCCGCGGCGTTGATGACGACGAACGGCCCTTCGGCGCGGGCCGAGGCGTGATGCAGGGTCCGCGCCGCCAGCTCCTTGCCCGAACCGGGAGGACCAACGATCAGGATGCGGCTGTTGGCCTTGGCGGCCCGGTCGATGGTCTGGCGCAGCTGGTTCATGCAGGCCGAACGCCCGGTCAGAACGCTGGCGGCCGGAGCCATTTGTTTCAGCTCCTTCACTTCGCGCTTCAGTCGCGACGTTTCCAGCGCCCGCGTCGCCACCAGGATCAGCCGGTCCGCCTTGAAGGGCTTCTCGATGAAGTCATAGGCGCCGCGCTTGATGGCTGCGACCGCGGTCTCGATGTTGCCGTGGCCGGAGATCATCACGACCGGCACGTCGGCATGGTCCTTCTTGATCTGTTCGAGCAATTGCAGACCGTCGAGCTTGGAGCCCTGCAGCCAGATGTCGAGGAACACCAGATGCGGGCGGCGGTTGGCGACCTCGGCAAGCGCCGAATCGCTGTCGCGCGCAGTCCGCGTCGAGAACCCCTCGTCGTCCAGAATGCCCGCAACCAGGTCCCGGATATCTGCTTCGTCGTCGACAATCAGAATGTCACTGGCCATGGGTTACACCTGTCTTGTCAGTTGCCTGTTGCGGCTTTGATTTTGGTTTCATCATTGGTCGTCGATGCCGCCTCATTGGTTCCGGAAGACGACAGTTTTGTTTCGCCCTCCTCCGCCTTTGTCGCCACGGCATGTTCCTTGCCATCCGCTTTTGCCGCCTGACCGGAGACGGCAAAGCGCAGCCGCATCCAGGCCCCGCGTTGCCCGGGCCGGAAGTCCGAGGCGTCCTTGAGCTCGATGCGGCCGCCATGGTCTTCCAGCACCCGGCCGACGATCGCCAGACCAAGCCCGGTGCCCTTCTGCCGCGTCGTGACATAGGGCTCTAGCAGGCGCGCCCGCGCCGTCTTCGGCAGGCCGATACCGTTGTCGATCACGTCGATCACGATATCGTCGTTGTCTTGCGCGGCGATCACGTCGATGCGGCCCTTGCCAAGTTCTTCCGGCGGAACCTGTTCGATCGCTTCGGTCGCGTTCTTGATGATGTTGGTCAGCGCCTGCGAAATCAGCCGGCGGTCGAACTGCGCCCGCATCGGGTCCTGCTTGATTTCGGTTACAATATCGAGGTCGGGATGCCCGACCTTCATCAGAAATACCGCCTGGCGCACGGCATCGGCGACGTCTTCGCCCTCCATCACCGGCTTCGGCATCCGTGCAAACCGTGAGAATTCGTCGACCATCCGCCTGATGTCGTCGACCTGGCGCACGATGGTGTCGGTGCACTGCTCGAAGATGCCCTTGTCCTCGATAATCACCTTGCCGAACTTGCGGCGGATACGTTCGGCCGAAAGCTGGATCGGGGTCAGCGGGTTCTTGATTTCGTGAGCGATGCGGCGCGCGACGTCGCCCCAGGCCGAGGTGCGCTGCGCGGAAACCAGGTCGGTGATGTCGTCGAGCGTGATGATGTAGCTGTCACGCGATTGCCCGGTCTGTTCGGCGCTGACGCGAACCGACAGGTTGCTCTCATGGCCGTCGCGGGTGATGGTGATCTGGCCCTGCACCAGCTTCTGCGTACCCTCACGCGCGGTTTTCATCATGTCGTCGAGCTCGGGCAGCACATCCGACAGCGGATGGTCGAGCGTTTCCGATTCGACATGGCCGATCAGTTTTTCCGCCGAACGGTTCAGGATGCCGACGCTGCCGGAGGCGTCGACACCGATAATGCCGGCGCTGGCCGATGACAGCACCGCTTCGATGAAACGGCGGCGGCTGTCGATCAGGTCGCTGGCGCTGACCAGTTCGTCGCGCTGGGTACGCAATTCCTGGGTCATCTTGTTAAAGGTCTGGCCGAGCTGGGCCAGATCGCCCTCCGATTTGTGAACCGGCACCTGGACGTGAAGATCGCCGGTGGACACGATGTTGGCAGCACTCATCAAATTGCGGATCGGCGCCACCAGCCAGTTTGCAAAGTTCAACCCGATCAGCACCGACGCCATCAGGATCGTCAGCGCGATCACCGCAAACATCAGTGCGAAGGCGACCTGGATGCCGAGCCGGCGGGATTCGATCTGGGCGTATTCGGCGACGCTGGCCTCGGTCTGCCGCAACTGGCCGACCACCCGTGGATCGAGCAGGCGTGCGACGTAGAGGAAGGTATCGTCGAAGGATCGCACGCGGACCACGGCCGCGACGTAATTCTCCTCCGGGAAGACGGATATCTCGGGCTTGTCCTCGCCGACATTGTCGAGCAGTTCCTTTGGCGGCGTCGCAAACGCCTGCCGGATGCCGGTTTGCGCGGACACGACGACGTTGCCGTCCTTGTCCAGCAGCATGGTGCCAGGCAGGTTGCGCGAGGCGGCGCTTTTGGTCAGCAAGTCCAGGAAGGTGCGTCGGTCCTGGAAGAACAGCGGTCGCGAGTTGGCGATGTCATTGGCCATACCCAGGATGTCGCCATTGATGAGCTGCGCGTGTTCATACGTGTAGGCACGCGCGATGGTCAGCGAGTTCCCGATCACCTCCCGCGTCGGGCCGGAGAACAGCCGGTCGAGACCGCGATCGATGGTGACGTTGGCCACGATCGCCACCAGCACCGCCGGCAGCACGGCAATCACCGAGAACAGACCCACGATCTGGACGTGCAGCCTCGCCGCCGCCCGGCCGCGGCGTCGCGCCTGCACCACCTGCCAGACTTCGCGGACGATGATCGCGACCAAGAGCAGGATGGTCGCGGCATTGATCAACAGGAAGGAATAGACGACGTGGCGCGACGGCTCGATCGGCGTCAGGCCGCTCAGCACCACGAAGGTCAGGAACGCCGACAGCAACGCGATGCCGACCGCAAACGGCGCCACCCACTTCCGCAGGATTCCTCCTGTGGATTCGGCAAGCGTCGCGTCAAACGTAGGCGCCGAGGTCTCTGCGGTGGTCATTCCGGCAATCGGTGAGCTGAAAGGTTTTGTGTCCGCCTGCCGCGGACTGATGCATTCATATCACAATGTTGCCAAATTGCGACAATTCCGCGGCGTACCCCGCCGCGGAAGCGACCGATCCCCGTATTTCGACGTGGTCGAGAGCCTCTTCCGTTCCGATAGAATCGGAACGGGGCTCTAAATTCTTGTTTTGACGCGTTTTCTTGACGCGAACCGGGTCCACTTCGCTGGAAACGCTCTAAGCGCGGTTAGCCGCCGCTCCGGTAGACCTGAATATCGAGGTCCCGGATCTTCTTCCGCAGCGTATTGCGATTGAGGCCGAGCAGATCGGCAGCGCGGATCTGATTGCCGCGTGTCGCCGCCAATGCCGCCGTGAGCAGCGGCACCTCGATCTCCTTGAGGATGCGGTGGTAGAGGCCCGGCGGCGGCACCCCGTTCGGGAAGCCCGAAAAGTGCGACGACAGATAGGCCTCGACCGCGCCGCCGAGATTCTCGACGCCGAGCGGTGCATTGCCGCCGGAGGCCACGGCCGGCGGCGCCAGTTCGCCGTCGATCACCGAACCCGTGATCACGTCCTGCGGATAGAGTGCTGCGAGCCGGCGCGCGAGGTTTTCGAGCTCGCGCACGTTGCCGGGCCAGCGGTGCTGCTTGAGCCGGTCCAGCGCCAGCGTATCCAGCTTCTTGGGCGGCAAACCGTCCTTCTCGGCCAGCGCGAAGAAATGCCGGATCAGGTCGGGCAGATCCTCGATGCGCTCGCGCAGCGGGGGCAGGCGCAGCGGTACCACGTTCAGGCGGAAGAACAGGTCTTCCCGGAACAGGCCCTGTTGAATCAGGATGCGTAAATCCTTGTTGCTCGCCGCCACGATCCGCACGTCGGTCTTGATCGGGGTGCGACCGCCGACGGTGGTGTACTCGCCCTGCTGCAGCACGCGCAGCAAGCGGGTCTGCGCCTCCATCGGCATGTCGCCGATTTCATCGAGGAACAGCGTGCCGCCTTCGGCCTGTTCGAACCGGCCCGACGCCCGTGTGTTGGCGCCGGTGAAGGCGCCGCGTTCATGGCCGAACAATTCCGACTCGATCAGATCGCGCGGGATCGCCGCCATGTTGACCGCGACGAAGGGTCCGTTGCGCCGCTTGCCATAGTCATGCAGCGCGCGGGCGACCAGTTCCTTGCCGGTACCGGACTCGCCTGAAATCATCACGGTCAGGTCGGTCTGCATCAGACGCGCCAGCACGCGGTAGATTTCCTGCATCGCCGGCGAGCGGCCGACCAGCGGGATCGAATCGAATTCGCCTTCGTCGGCGGAGCTTGCCACCCGCTCCTTCGGCTCCGCCAAAGCGCGGCCGACGATGGTGATCAGCTCCTTGAGGTCGAAGGGTTTTGGCAGATATTCATAGGCGCCGCGCTCCGAGGCCCGGATCGCCGTCATGAAAGTGTTCTGCGCGCTCATGACGATGACGGGAAGGTTCGGCCGCATCTTCTTGATGCGCGGCAGCAGGTCGAACGCGTTCTCGTCGGGCATCACGACGTCGGTGATGACGAGATCACCCTCGCCCTGGCTCACCCAGCGCCACAGCGTCGCCGCGTTTCCGGTCAGGCGCACCTCGTATCCGGCGCGCGAAAGAGCCTGGTTTAGAACCGTACGGATGGCGGTGTCGTCATCGGCGACAAGTATGCTACCTGCGGGCATTGTTATTCCTCATCTTGCCTCCTGCGAGGCAGGCGATGGCGTACCCGAAACGTCATCGCGATTGCTTTGGTCGAAATGCTTGGTGGAGTTGAACATCGGTAGCAGCACGCGGAACGTGGTCTTCCGCGATTGCGATTCGCACTCGATGATGCCGCCGTGATCGCCGACGATCTTTGCAACGAGTGCGAGACCAAGCCCGCTGCCGGTCTGCTTGGTGGTGACGAAGGGATCGAACAGGTTCGGCAACAGGTCTTCCGGCACGCCGGAGCCGTTGTCCTTGACGCAGAATTCGAGCGGCAGCGACACCCGCGATTTCTTGCCCGGCACCGAAAGACGAACGCCGGGACGGAACGCGGTGGTGAGCTGGATTTCTGCGTCCGACCCGAGATCGGCGACCGCCTCGGCGGCGTTCTTCACCAGATTGAGGAACACCTGGATCAGCTGGTCCTGATTGGCCAGCACCGGCGGCAGCGACGGATCGTATTCCTCGACGAAGCGGACGTTGCGGGCAAAGCCCGATTGCGCCAGCCGTTTGACGTGGTCGAGCACGGAATGGATGTTGACGGGACCGCGCGCCACCGGGCGGTCGTCACCGAACACTTCCATGCGGTCGACCAGCGTGACGATGCGGTCGGCTTCGTCGCAGATCAGCCGCGTCAGCATGCGGTCTTCGGATGAAGCCGCCTGCTCCAGCAATTGCGCAGCGCCGCGAATGCCGGACAGCGGGTTCTTGATTTCATGCGCCAGCATCGCGGCCAGCGCGATCACCGAACGCGCGGCACTGCGATGCGTCAACTGCCGGTCCATCTTGTCGGCGATCGTGCGTTCCTGCAGCATCACGACGATATGGCCCGGCCGCTCCGTCAGGGGTGCTACGTGCAGATCGACCTGGCGGTCGCCGCCGATCCTGGGCGTGCCGAGATCGACCTTGTATTCATTGACCGGCGAGCCGCTCGATCGCACCTGATCGATCAGCGCCAGCAGCGGGCTGCCGAACGGCACCAGCTCCTTCAGCGACTGCCGTTGCAGGAACTGGGTCGAAATCTCGAAGAAGGATTCGGCGGCGATGTTGGCGTCGACGATGCGGCCATCGGGCGCAATCAGCAGCACCGGATTGGGCAGTGCATTGAGGATCGCCTCGGCTTCGGAAGGCGCGCGCCGGCGATTTTCTGCAGCTGAAATCATGCGGCAGCGCTCCATGCAAAATCATCGTAGGCGTCCTGGAGCGATCGGTGCACGCCGCGCGGATCCTCCGACGTCAGAATTTTTTGTCGCCAGACCTTGAGCGTCTCCGCCGGCGCGCGGCTGCATTGGGCGGCGATCTCGAGCGCCCAGCCAAGATGCTTGCGCGCGTGCTTCAGCCCGATGCGCAAACCGTAGTGGCGGCAGACTTCATCATAGAGCGCGCGGATGTGCGCATGCTGTTCGGACAGCGAGGGTGCTGCTTCCGACTTGCCGTTTTCAAGCTGCCGCCCGATCTGACCCGGCAACCAGGGCTGCCCCTGCGCGCCGCGGCCGATCATCACGGCGTCCGCACCCGACATTTCGAGCGCGCTGACTGCCTTCTCGAACGAGGTGATATCGCCGTTGACGACGAGCGGGACCGAGATCGCGTTCCGAACTGCGCGCACCGCGCTCCAATCCGCCTCGCCCTTGTAGAACTGGCAGCGCGTGCGCCCGTGCACCGTGATCATCTGCACGCCGGCCGCTTCGGCGCGGCGCGCCAGTTCGGGGGCGTTGAGCGAGTGATGATCCCAGCCGAGCCGCATCTTCAGCGTCACCGGCACTTTGACGGCCGCGATCGTCGCCTCGATCAGCTTCAGCGCATGGTCGAGATCGCGCATCAGCGCCGAGCCCGACTGGCCGCCGGTGACGTGCCGCGCCGGGCAACCCATGTTGATAT
>JACDAG010000359.1 GCA_013695565.1 Bradyrhizobium sp. | reverse complement strand
GCCCAGCGCCGCAGTCGACATTCCGGCGGATTCGGGCGAGGCGGGGGTGGGGGCTAACATCGGGGCTGATCTCCGGCTGACGAGAGCCGCCTTGATACCTGAAAAGTGTAGCCTGTTCCAACCGCTTGCGCTTACCTCGGCCGCAACGGTGGTATACGTTTCCGCCTGCCATCGCGCCCCCTGCAGGACAGCCAAAATGCCCCAATTCAACGAGACCGAACTGACCGCCGCCGTGATCCGCAGCTTTGAAGACACGCCGAACCCGCGGGCGAAATTCCTGCTGCAGGAACTGGTGAAATCGCTGCACGATTATGTCAGCCGGACCGATCTTTCCTTTGAGGAATGGGAATATGCGATCGATTTCCTGACCCGGACCGGTCAGAAGTGCACCCCGATCCGCCAGGAATTCATCCTGCTGTCCGACGTGCTTGGCGTCTCGATGCTGGTCGATGCCGTCAATCACAGGGAACGCGAGGGGGCCACCGAGACCACCGTGCTCGGGCCGTTCTATGTCGGCGAACACAAGGTGATGCCGCACGGCACCGATGTCTCGGTCAATTTGCCGGGCGAGCGGATGTTCGTGCAGACCCGCGTCACCGATCTCAAGGGCAAGCCGCTGGCGAATGTTCCCGTCGATATCTGGCACGCCGACGATGAAGGCTATTACGATTCACAACGGCCGACTTACGAGACCGAGGGGCCGTCGTCGCGGGCGCGCTTCGTCACCGACGCCGATGGCCGGTTTTTCTTCCGAACGATTTTGCCGTGCAGCTATCCGATCCCTACCGACGGTCCGGTCGGCGAGATGATCATCGGGGTGCGCCGCCACGCGATGCGGCCGGCCCATATCCATTTCCTGGTAGCGGCGCCGGGCTATGAGCCGCTGATCACGCACGTGTTCATGGAAGGCGACAAATATATCGATTCCGACGTCGTATTTGGTGTGAAGGACGAGCTGATCGCGAAGATCG
Organism: Bradyrhizobium sp.; assembly: GCA_013695565.1. Taxonomy (GTDB): domain Bacteria; phylum Pseudomonadota; class Alphaproteobacteria; order Rhizobiales; family Xanthobacteraceae; genus Bradyrhizobium. The sequence goes on along the minus strand of JACDAG010000359.1, from coordinate 15,189 downwards.
AAAAGCGCGTCGACGCGAAAATGCCGGACGGCAAGGCGGCGGACGGGCCGTGGCATCTGATGAGCTATGAGTTCAGGATGAGGCCGGGTGCGGGCGCAGCGCCGAAGCCGATGGGTGTGAAGGTTACAGAGGGCGCGTGAGGGCGGCCGACACGGTCACCGATGGCGCCTGAAAACCCCCGTTTTGGCGGCCAACTGAGCGGCCTCAACGCAAGCCTCCCCAAAGTCCCACCAGGAAGTAAGCCGATAGAATGAGAATGGGCCACATCAGACCGCGCAGTTCTTGAACAATCCACTTCATCTTCGGGGTGTAGCGTGCCGAATGGCTGAGCGGACTCTGGCAATAGGTCACTGCGTGAAATGCGCGCGGGACCGGCAGCGGCGTATCGCCAAATCACCGCGAAAACGTTTCGCGTTTTTGCACCTGCCCAATTCTTGTGCGCCGCACAAGAAATAAGCGAATCGCAAATTTTGGATGCTGCGCCTGCTTCTTGGGCTCGGCATCGCTGAACCTTCAATAGATTGAAATATATAATCTTTTCGCGCTGCAGAAGGCTTGGCACGAGGCTTGAATAGCTAGTTGCCGACGCCATTGATGCCGTCCCTTGAGACCAATCATCCGACTTGTACCGCCACCATTCCGGGGCCTCCCCGGAGCGCGCCTTGTTGCGCCCGCGTGGGCGGCACCGATCGGACGGCCCCATTCATACGCAAAGGAGCGATTACCCATGCCGAAGCCCACCCATCCGACCTCGAACGGCGTCAGCCGCCGTCAGCTTCTGAAAGCGACCGCCGGCACGGCGGCATTGCTGGCCGCGGCCAAGCTGAATTTCCCGGCCGGCGCGTTCGCGCAAGGGGCGGGGCCGGAGGTGACCAAGGCGATGCTCGGGTTCATCGCGTTGAGCGACGCAGGACCATTGTTCGTCGCCAAGGACAAGGGGTTGTTCGCCAAATACGGCATGCCCGACGTCGAGGTCGCCAAGCAGGCTTCATGGGGCACCACCCGTGACAACCTCGTGCTGGGCTCGGAAGGCAACGGCATCGACGGCGCGCATATCCTGACCCCGATGCCGTATCTGATCTCGGCCGGCAAGGTGACACAGAATAACCAGCCGACGCCGATGTACATCCTGGCGCGGCTCAATCTCGACAGCCAGTGCATTTCCGTTTCCAACGAATATGCCGATCTCAAGCTCGGCGTCGACACCGCGCCGTTCAAGGTTGCGCTGGAAAAGAAGAAGGCTTCCGGCAAGGCGATCAAGGCTGCGATGACCTTCCCGGGCGGAACGCACGATCTTTGGATCCGCTATTGGCTCGCTGCCGGCGGCATCGATCCCGACAAGGATATCGAAACCATCGTGGTGCCGCCGCCGCAAATGGTCGCGAACATGAAGGTCGGCACCATGGATTGCTTCTGTGTGGGCGAGCCCTGGAACCTGCAGTTGATCAATCAGAAGATCGGCTACACCGCGGTCAACACCGGTGAAATCTGGGCCAAGCATCCCGAGAAGTCATTGGGCATGCGCGCGGCCTGGGTCGACAAATACCCGAAGGCCACGCAGGCGATCTTGATGGCGGTGATGGAGGCGCAGCAATGGGCCGACAAGGCCGAGAACAAGAAAGAGCTGGCGACCATCATGGGCAAGCGGCAGTGGATGAATTGCCCGGTCGAGGACGTCTACGACCGCACGGCGGGCAAGTTCGATTACGGCATTCCCGGCAAGGTCGTCGAGGACTCGCCGCACATCATGAAATACTGGCGTGATCATGCTTCCTATCCGTTCCAGAGCCACGATCTCTGGTTCCTCACCGAGGACATCCGCTGGGGCAAGTATGACGCGGGCTTCGACACCAAAGCGCTGATCGGCAAGGTCAACCGTGAGGAACTCTGGAAAGAGGCCGCCAAAACCATGGGCGTGGCCGCGGCCGATATCCCGACGTCGAAGTCGCGCGGCAAGGAGACCTTCTTCGACGGCAAGGTGTTCGATCCCGAGAATCCGGCTGCCTACCTGAAGTCGCTGTCCATCAAGCGTGTTGAAGTCTGATCCAGCAGGACCGCCCGCAAGCGGGCGGTCCGCCTCGTGAAAACGGAGACGCATTTCCAATGAATATGCCTGCGATGAAGACCGAAACCGCGACCGCGATTGCGGCGCCCACGGCGAACACGGTTGCTTCCCCGGTCGTGACGATGACGCCCAAGCGTCCGCCGCGCGCCGAGAAGTACATCAAGATGGCGAAAAACACCGCGGTGCAGGTCGTGCCGCCGCTGATCGTGATCGCGCTCCTGATGCTGTTCTGGGAGCTGGTCTGCCGTCGCGCCGGTTCAAGCCTCCCGCCGCCCTCACGCGTGTTCAAGGACACGAAGGAACTGATCTTCGATCCGTTCTTCGATCGTGGTGGCATCGACAAGGGGCTGTTCTGGCATCTCTCAGCCAGCCTGCAGCGCGTCGCGCTCGGTTATTCGCTGGCCGCGATCGCCGGCATCGCGCTCGGCACGCTGGTCGGCCAGTCGGTCTGGGCGATGCGCGGGCTCGATCCGCTGTTCCAGGTGCTGCGCACCATCCCGCCGCTGGCGTGGCTGCCGTTGTCGCTCGCCGCGTTCCGCGACGGCCAGCCTTCGGCGATCTTCGTGATTTTCATTACCTCAGTGTGGCCGATCATCATCAATACCGCCGTCGGCATCCGCAACATCCCCCAGGATTACCGTAACGTCGCGGCCGTGGTGCAGCTCAACCCGCTTGAATTCTTCGCCAAGATCATGATCCCGGCCGCGGCGCCCTACATCTTTACGGGCCTGCGCATCGGCATCGGCCTGTCCTGGCTCGCGATCGTCGCGGCAGAAATGCTGATCGGCGGCGTCGGTATCGGCTTCTTCATCTGGGACGCCTGGAACTCCTCGCACATCAGCGAAATCATCCTGGCGCTGTTCTATGTCGGCATCATCGGCTTCGTGCTCGATCGGTTGATCGCAGGACTGGGCAAGATCGTGACCCGCGGCACCTCCGCAGGCTGAAGGAAACATATCATGCAGGCCTATCTCAAGCTCGACCACATCGACAAGACCTTCACCCGCGGCAATGCCACCACCGAGGTGCTGAAGGAAATCAACCTGACGATCAACAAGGGCGAATACGTCTCGATCATCGGCCATTCCGGTTGCGGTAAATCCACGCTGCTCAACATCGTGGCCGGGCTGACCAATTGCACCAATGGCTGCGTGCTGCTGGAAAACCGCGAGGTCAATTCGCCGGGACCGGATCGCGCGGTGGTGTTCCAGAACCACAGCCTGCTGCCCTGGTTGACCGTCTATGAAAACGTCAGGCTCGGTGTCGACAAGGTGTTCGCCAGGAGCAAGACGCGGGCGGAGCGCGACGCCTGGGTGATGCACAATCTCAACCTCGTGCAGATGGCCCATGCCAAGGACAAGCGTCCGTCGGAAATCTCCGGCGGCATGAAGCAGCGTGTCGGGATCGCGCGGGCGCTGGCGATGGAGCCGAAGGTTTTGCTGCTCGACGAGCCCTTCGGCGCGCTCGATGCGCTGACCCGCGCCCATCTGCAGGACTCGGTGATGGCGCTGCACCAGAAGCTCGGCAACACCATCCTGATGATCACCCATGACGTCGACGAAGCCGTGCTGCTGTCGGACCGCATCGTGATGATGACCAACGGGCCAAGTGCACGGATCGGCGAAGTGCTGGAAGTGCCGCTGGCGCGTCCGCGCAAGCGGCTCGAGCTCGCGACCAACCCCGGCTACCTCAAGTGCCGGCAGCGCGTGCTCGAATTCCTCTACGAGCGGCATCGCTTCGTCGAAGCGGCCTAGTTCTTGCTTTGCTCCCTGTCGGGGCAAAGGACTGGAAGAGGCAGGAGAACGACATGACGTCAGAACAAGTCAACCTCGTGCAGCAAAGTTTCGCCAAGGTCGCACCGATCTCCGAGCAGGCGGCGGTTCTGTTCTACGGCCGCCTGTTTGAAGTGGCACCTGGAGTCCGAGCGATGTTTCCGGACGACATGACCGAGCAGCGCAAGAAACTGATGGCGACGCTCGCCGTCGTCGTCAACGGACTGACCAACCTCGAAGCCGTTCTCCCCGCCGCGAGCGCGCTCGCCAAGCGCCATGTCAGCTATGGCGCCAAGCCCGAGCATTATCCCGTCGTCGGCGGCGCCTTGTTGTGGACTCTGGAAAAGGGACTCGGCGAGGCCTGGACGCCGGAAACGGCATCGGCCTGGACCGCCGCCTACGGCACCCTGTCCGGTTACATGATTTCGGAAGCCTACGGCAGCGCAGAAGCCGCCGAGTGAGGAAGCGCCAAAGGAAACGTCATGAGCGAACCGCTGGTCATTGTCGGCAATGGAATGGCGGCCGCGCGTCTGGTCGATGAACTGGCCAAGGTGGCGCTCGGGCGCTACGCGATCGCTGTTATCGGCGACGAGCCGCGGCTGGCCTATAATCGCGTGCTGCTGTCGTCGGTGCTGGCCGGCGAGACCGCCTCGCATGACATCGAACTCAGGCCGGCTTCATGGTGGCGCGATCGCGGCGTCACCTTGAAGTATGGCTGTTTGGCCACCGAGATCGACGTCGGCCGCCGCGAAGTCAAAATCGAGAACGAGGAAAGCATCCCGTTTTCAAAACTGATCCTGACCACGGGCTCGTCGCCATTGCGGCTCAACGTCCCCGGCGCCGATCTCGCCGGCGTGCATACCTTTCGCGACAGCCGCGACGTCGATCTCCTGCTGACGCTTGCCGCGCAACGAAAGCGCGTCGTGGTGGTCGGCGGCGGATTGCTGGGGCTCGAGGCCGCCTATGGCCTCGCCAAGGCCGGCGCGCCGGTGACGCTGGTCCATTTGATGGACCGGCTGATGGAGCGCCAGCTCGATGCGCCCGCGGCGGAGCTTTTGAAATCGCTGGTCGAACGCAAGGGCATCGAGATCCTGCTCAATGCCAACACCGGGCGCATCCATGGTGAAACCCGGGTCGAGGGCGTCGAACTGAACGATGGCCGCGTGATCGACGCCGACGCCGTGATTTTCGCGGCGGGCATCCGGCCGAACATCGCACTGGCAAAGGACGCCGGCATTGCCGTCAACCGCGGCATCGTCGTCGACGATCGCCTGCAAACCGATGCCGCTGATATCTTCGCGATCGGCGAGTGCGCCGAGCACCGCGGCATCTGCTATGGCCTGGTCGAGCCGGCCTATGAGCAGGCGCGCGTATTGGCGCGGCATCTTGCAGGCAGCAATGCCTCTTATGGCGGCAGCATCGTGGCGACCAATTTGAAGGTCTCCGGCGTCAGCGTGTTTTCCGCGGGCGATTTCGTAGGCGCCGAGGGCTCCGAGACCATTGTGCTCAGCGACCTCAATTGCGGCACCTACAAGAAGCTGGTGATTTCGGAGGGGCGGCTGACCGGCGCGGTTCTGATCGGCGATGTCAGCGATGCGCTGTGGTATCTCGAACTGATCCGCAACCGCCAGCCGACGCAGCGAATTCGCGCCGACATGATGTTCGGACGCTCGCTCGCCCTTCAGTCAGAGGCGGCATGAGCCGGTTGCTCGCATGACCGCCGTCGACCCCCATCTGCGTGCCACCAAAACCACCTGCGCCTATTGCGGCGTCGGTTGCGGCGTGTTGGCGACGCCCGATGGCCGCGGCGGCGCGGCGATTTCGGGGGACCCCGAACACCCCGCCAATTTCGGCCGGCTGTGCTCGAAGGGTTCGGCGCTCGGCGAGACGCTGGGGCTCGAGAACCGTCTGCTGCATCCGATGATCCGCTGCGACAAGGGCACGATGGAACGCGTGGCCTGGAGCGACGCGCTCGACCATGTCGCGCACCGGTTCCAGCACATCATCGCGCGCGACGGGCCCGCCGCGGTCGCGTTCTATCTCTCCGGCCAGTTGCTGACCGAGGACTATTACGTCGCCAACAAGCTGATGAAGGGATTTGTCGGCAGCGCCAATGTCGATACCAATTCACGGCTGTGCATGGCCTCGTCCGTCGCCGGTCACCGCCGCGCCTTCGGTGCGGACACGGTGCCGGGCTGTTACGAGGACCTCGACGAGGCGGATCTGCTGGTGCTGGTCGGCTCCAACGCGGCCTGGTGCCACCCGGTGCTGTACCAGCGCATGCTGGTCAGCAAGCAGCAGCGCGGCGCCCGCATCGTGGTGATCGATCCGCGCCGGACCGACACGGTTGGCGATGACGATTTGTTTCTGGGCCTGAAGCCCGGCACCGACACCGCGTTGTTCTCGGGATTGCTGGTGCACCTCGCCGACAATGGCGCGCTCGACCGCGACTATATCGAGCGTCACACGTCAGGTTTTGACGATGCGATCGCCCGGGCGAGCAGCATGGCCGGCAGCGTCGGCGCCACCGCGCTGGCGACCGGCCTGTCCGAGCAGGACGTCGCCGCGTTCTTCCAGATCTTCGCCAGCACGCCGCGGGTGGTCACGATGTACTCGCAGGGCGTCAACCAGTCGGCGCAGGGCACCGATAAGGTCAACGCCATCCTCAATTGCCACCTCGCGACCGGGCGGATCGGCAAAGTGGGTGCGTCGCCGTTCTCGTTGACCGGTCAGCCCAATGCGATGGGCGGCCGTGAGGTCGGCGGGCTCGCCAACCAGCTTGCGGCCCATATGGGTTTTTCGCCGCCGGACATCGATCGCGTACGCCGGTTCTGGAAGGCGCCGCGGATCGCCACCCATGAAGGGCTGAAAGCGGTCCAGATGTTCGAGGCCATCGCGCGCGGCGAGATCAAGGCACTGTGGGTGATCGGCACCAATCCGGCGGTGTCGCTGCCCAATGCCGACGTCGCCCGTGACGCGCTGAAGAAGCTCGAACTGTTCGTCGTGTCCGAGAACGTGACCTCCAACGACACCGTCGATGCCGGTGCGCATGTGCTGTTCCCGGCGCAGGCGTGGGGCGAGAAATCCGGCACCGTGACCAATTCGGAACGCCGCATCTCGCGGCAGCGCGCATTCCTGTCCTCGCCGGGCGAGGCGCGGCCCGATTGGTGGATCGTCGGCGAGGTCGCCAAACGGCTCGGCTTTGGCGCTGCATTCCAATTCACTTCGGCCGCCGGCATTTTTCGCGAGCACGCCGCACTCTCGGCGTTTGAAAACGAAGGCAGCCGAGATTTCGATATCGGCGGGCTCACAGCGCTGTCGGACGAGGGTTTCGATACGATGGCGCCGGTGCAATGGCCGATCCGGCTCCATGCGCAGCCGCAGGCGCGCTTCTTTGCCGAAGGCGGCTTCTTCGCGAGCGAACAGAAGGCGCGTTTCATTGCGCCCGAAATTCCGGCGCTGCGGACCGAGACCACGGCCGCGCGCCCGTTGCGGCTGAACACCGGCCGCATCAGGGATCAATGGCACACGATGACCCGCACCGGAATGAGCCCGCGGCTCGGCCAGCATTTGCCGGAGCCTTACATCGAGGTGCATCCGGACGATGCGGCACGGCACGGCGTCGCCGACGGCGACTTTGCGCGGGTGACGACCGATTACGGACAATGCACGCTGCGGGTTGTCGTCAGCGACCGCCAGCAGCGCGGCATGCTGTTCGCGCCGATCCACTGGAGCGCGGTTACCGCGACCGGTGCACGCGTCGGGTCACTGGTCGCCCCCCACACCGATCCGTTTTCCGGCCAGCCCGAGAACAAGGCGACGCCGGTCTCGATCGCGCCTTACGAATATGTGTTCCGGGGCTTTGCGTTGTCGCGTACGCCGCTGGCGCTGCCTGCGCATGCCTGGTGGGCGCGCGTCGCCGTCAACGGCGGCTATGGCTATCTGCTCGCCGACAACGCCGATCTCAGGAACTGGCAGTCTTGGCTCGGATCGATTTCCAGCGATGATCTCGCCGAATACAAGGACTTCGGCGGCGGCGTCTATCGCGCGGCGTCCTTTTCGGCGGATCGTATCGAGGCCTGCCTGTTCATCGGGCCGGCGCGGGACGCCGGCGACTGGAACGTGGTGAAGGGTCTGTTTGCCGCCGATACACTGAGCAACGATCAGCGCCGCATGCTGCTGTCGGGCAAATCGACCGACGGCCTCGCCAATGCCGGCCCGATCGTCTGTGCCTGTTTTGGGGTCGGGCGCACCACCATCTGCGAGACAATCGCCGCCGGTGCGCACTCCGCCGCCGACATCGGCGCCAAGCTGAAGGCGGGCACCAATTGCGGCTCCTGCATTCCGGAATTGAAGCGGCTGATCGCGCAGACCGCGCCGAATGCCGTGCCGCAGCAATTGGCCGTGGCGGCGAACTAGGCCGCCGCTTTTTCCACGTCATTGCGAGCGCAGCGAAGCAATCCAGAGTCCCGCCCACCACTCTGGACTGCTTCGCGGAGCCTGTCATCGGGCGCGCATTCGCGCGACCCGTTGGCTCGCAATGACGGGGAGGGCCAATCGACGGCGATCATGACATCCCCTATGGTGCACCTGTTCTGCCATCACAGGTGAAACCAAGAAAATGATGTATCTGGAAACCCGCTACGATTGATTCAAACCGAGATATTCTCGGCTATGCCCGACGAATTCCGTCGCAAGGTGCGCACCGAATGGGCCGACGCCAACCGGCCGGGCGCGATGACCGATTGCTTCATCGAGGGCCCGTCCTTCGACGCGTCAGGCAATCTCTACGTCCTCGACATTCCCTTTGGGCGTATCTTCAAGATCACGCCGGACAGGAAATGGTCGCTGGTCGTCGAATATGACGGCTGGCCTAATGGCCTCAAGATTGCGCGCGACGGGCGTATTCTCGTCGCCGACTACCGCCACGGCATCATGGAGCTGGATGCGCGGGCAGGGCGGATGCAGAAAATCCTGACATCGCGCAATTCGGAATCCTTCAAAGGCTGCAACGACCTGCATCTCGCTACCAATGGCGATATCTATTTCACCGATCAGGGACAGACCGGGCTGCACGATCCGACCGGGCGGGTGTATCGCCTCGGCGCCAGCGGCAAGCTCGATTGCCTGATCGATACCGGCATCAGTCCCAACGGTCTGGTGCTGGACCCGCAGGAAGCCGTGCTGTTCGTCGCGATGACCCGCGACAATGCGGTCTGGCGCATGCCGTTCATGGAAGATGGCAGCGTCTCCAAAGTCGGCCGCTTCTGTTCGATGTTCGGCCCGAGCGGCCCTGACGGCATGACGATGGACAAGGCCGGCCGCTTGTTCGTCGCGCACGCGTCGCTGGGGCATGTCTTCGTATTCGCGCCCAATGGCGAATGCATTGCCCGGATCAAATCCTGCGCGGGGCAAAGCTGCACCAATGTCGCGATCGGCGGCGGCAACAGCGATCGGCTCTACATCACGGAGTCGGTAACCGGCACCGTGCTGGTGGCGGATATCAGCGTCCTGAACAGCTAGCGCGTCGTCCTATGACGACGGCATCCGCGAAAACCGGAAATTGCAATGGCTTGCGCCGCCAGCCAGTGTTTGTGTCCTTGCCAAATGGATGCCTTGCGTTGCATAGGCGTCGAAATCAAGCCCGCAAATGTTCGAAAGGATTTCCTTGTCGCCATGGCGAGCCGCGAATTTGCAAAAGCCGCAACCTTTGTAGTCGATGCCGAATTCAAACTTGTCCTCTAAGCCCGGCTCGACGAAATCGTAGACGAAATCTTCCGGAAATTCTTGTCGAATGCTTTTTATGGCCTGCTCGCGCAACAAAGCCTGATTCTCCGGCGACATGAAGTGACGCCCCGAGGCGAGACGTTCCGCTTCGGGCACGGTGAGCAATTGCGCCTTGTAGGTTTCCCGCTCGATTTCGCCGATCACGGACAGCGACACGCCGTGCCGCCGGAGCACCCGGCTGATGGCCATAAAGCCCATGAGACGCATGAAGAAATCGCTCATACGACTTGCCGCGCCTCCGACATAGGGCATTTGGGTCAGCACGAATTCGAATTCGTCCATCACCTCCTGCCTGATCCCGTCAATATCGGTGAGATGCGCGCGCTCGCACAACATTGCCTCGGCAAGGTCGAGGCGATGGCGCATGGCGGCCTCCATGGCACCGCGATGCTGCTCGTAAAAGGGATGGATCGGGGCCATTCAGATTGCCTTCTGTTCGACGAATTCCAGCGCCAGGCCATGCGATGCGGCGGGCGGAATCAGCAACGCAGCGTCGATGACCTCGAACGCGACACCATTATTTTGCAAAACCCGGTTGGTCGCATCGAGATCGCTGACCGCCAGCCGCGCCGCGCAAAAGCGTGGCGAACCACCGGCCGCGCAACTCGGCAACCGGCGCGCCATTTCGGACGGGCCGAGCACGGTGATCCCATCGCCGCGCTCGCCGACCGTCAATCGCCCGGGCACAAGCTCGGCGGCACCCTCCGTGAGGTGTTCGAGGAACGCGCGGTGCTGCGCCGGCTCCAGCGCCGACATCACGACCTCGACCACGCGCAAGGCGCCGTTGGGATGCTGCTGGTATTCCGTCTTCCAGAACAGTTCCGGCGGATGACGTTGCTGGCAGGTGAAGAAGGCGATCCCGGGCATCGCGGGATCGGTGGCAAACGCCAGTGAAAATCCGACGCGCGCCACGCCGCCACCCGGGAGCATCGCATCCCGGCCAAAATCAAATGGCGCATAGGCGCCGATGTCAGCCGCGTTGAAGCGCGCCGCTTCGGCATGGGAGTCGGTGCTGTGCAAGGCCAGCATCGACATTCCTTCGCCGGTTCGAAGAAAATCCTGGTTGTGGGCGGCGAAGCTGAAATGGCCGGGCGCGGCTGGCGGCACCGCGGCCGTATCGGTGACGGCCAGCAGCTCCAGAAAATTGTTCCCGAACATGGCCAGGCGGTTGCTGGTCCCAAAGGGATGGACGCCGGTCGGCGTCAGGCTAAAGCCGAGCTTCTGCCAATCCAGCGCGGCCTTTGCCAGATCGTGGACGCAAATGACGAGATGATCTAATCGGCGAGGCATGGGATCTCCGGACGTTGTGAGGCGACCGTAACCGGGGACATCAATCCGGCGCAAAGCATAGTTCCTTCGGTCACGCCCAAGAAAATCTATTGCAAGGCTGTCACCTGTCGGTGTCAAACTGGGGGCGCGATGACTTACAGCCTGCCACCCCTCAATGCGCTCCGCGCGTTTGAAGCCGCCGCGCGGCATCTCAGCTTCAAGCTGGCCGCGCACGAATTGCATGTGACACCTGCCGCCGTGGGGCAGCAGGTGAAGGCGCTGGAGGTGCGCCTCGGCGTACGCCTGTTCGAGCGGCTGCATAAGCAACTGATCCTGACCGTGGCCGGCCAGGCCTATCTGCCGGAGATATCCGACGGCTTTCGCCTTATCGCTGATGCGACCGTACGGTTGAAACCGGCGGGCGCGGCGCAGCTGCAGCTCGGGGTCCACGGCGTTTTTGACCTGCGCCGCCTCGAGCTGGCGGAGTTTCGTGCATCGCATGCGGAAATCGGTTTGCGGGTGCTGCAGCCCGCCGGCTTGCACGAACTGACCGAGGGCAAGGTCGATGCGTTGATTTCGCGCGGTCTTGGCCACCATCCCGGCTATCGCTGCGACCGCGTCGATGAGGGAACGGGTTTGGGCGATTGGCTGATGGCGCCTGAAGGCACCGCGGATTGTCCCGAGATCGTCAGCTTCCGCAACTGGCTGCGCGCTTTGCCGGCTGGCAACGCGCTCGCGACCCATCGCCGCCCGCGTCTGGTCGGCGTCATCAGAAGTTGAGGCGATCTTGAAACAGAAAAAATTCGGCGTCAAAGGCCCGGAAGTGTCCGTGATCGGGCAGGGCACCTGGTACATCGATCGCGGCGACCGCACGGGCGCGGTGGCGGCGCTACGGCGCGGCATCGAGCTCGGCATGACCCACATCGACACCGCGGAGATGTACGGCGATGCGGAGTTGGTGATCGCGGATGCGATCGCGGGCGGCAAGCGCGAGGATCTTTATCTCGTCTCCAAGGTGCTACCGAGCAACGCCTCGCGGCGCGGCACCATTTCGGCGTGCGAGCGGTCGCTGAAACGGCTGAAGACCGACCGGCTCGATTGCTATCTCTTGCACTGGCGCGGATCCTATCCGCTTGCAGACACCGTGGCAGCATTCGATGAATTGATCGCGGCCGGAAAAATCCGCTCCTGGGGCGTCAGCAATTTCGATACCGATGACCTCAACGAATTGCTGGCGGTAGCAGGCGAGGGCAAGATCGCCTGCAATCAAGTGCTCTATCATCTGCAGGAGCGCGCGATCGAGCACGCGGTGATCCCGTGGTGCGAGCGGCATGGTGTCGCCGTCGTCGCCTATTCGCCGTTCGGTCATAATGATTTTCCGTCGTCGCACAGCAGGGAAGGCCAGGCGATGCAGGCGGTCGCCGATGCGCATCGCGTCACCGCACATCAGGTCGCGCTCGCGTTTCTCACGCGCATCCCGGCCGTGTTAGCCATTCCGAAAGCCGCGAGCGCGGAACATGCCGCGGACAATGCCGCCGCGGGAGAATTGAAACTGAGCGCCAGCGAGATCGAAGCCCTCGACAGCGCCTTTCCACGCGGCCCGAAGCCGCGCGGCCTGCCGATGCTGTAGTCTGTTTCGTCATGGCCGGGCTTGTCCCGGCCATCCACGTCTTCTTGCTTAATGGAAGCCAAGACGTGGATGCCCGGCACAAGGCCGGGCATGACGACGTTCGGTATATAGCGCTAGCTCATTGATCTGGTTTTTTGAGTCATGCTCTCAGGACGAGCGCGGCGCTGCAGCGCGACACAGTTCTTAACAAAGTGTTTCAATCGCGTGACGCTGCCGCGGCGTGCCGCTTGCGCGCAATCAACGCATATCCGCATCCCTTTATCGGACCTTGTTGTTCCGACCCAAATGGCGTTTTTTAGAGCCTCACCCGATTCGATCATTTCTGCCTTTGAGATTGCCTTGACACCGCCTCCCGCCGCAGCCGCAAGGCTGGACAGCGCTCCATTGCCGTTGCCCGAGAAGAAATACTCCACCCCCAAAGCGCCTGCGCGCGCCGATCGTCCGTTCAAGGGCATCGCGTTGATCCTGGCGTCGACGGTCTTCCTCGGCATCTCCGATGTGACGGCGAAATATCTGTCCGCGACGCTGCCCTCAATCGAGATCGCGTGGATCCGGTTCGTGGTGTTCGCATTGATCATGACGCCGGCGATGCTGCCGGGCTCGCCGCTGTTTGCGCTGCCGACCAAACGGCCGGGCCTGCAATTGATGCGCGGCGTGACGGTGTTGGCTTCGTCGCTGTTCTTCATCTCCGGCCTGCGATACCTGCCGATCGCGGAAGCCTCCGCCACCGGCTTCGTCGCGCCGCTCATCGTCACCGCGTTGTCGATCGTATTCCTCAACGAGAAGGTCGGCATGCGCCGATGGATCGCGACCGGCGTCGGCCTGATCGGGGTCATCATCATCCTGCGGCCGGGCACCGGTGCGTTTCATCCCGCGGCGTTCTTTCCGCTGGTCTCGGCGCTGGCCTGGGCCTGCACGCTGATCATGACGCGGATGATGAGCGGCACCGAGCGCGCCATCACCGTGATGACCTATTCGTCGATCGCGGGCGTCTGCATCCTCTCGGCGCTGGTGCCGTTCGTCTGGGTGACGCCGAGCTGGCAGGACATCGCCTTCGGCATCTTCATCGGCGTCGCTTCGACCGCGGGACAGTGGATCGTGGTGCTGGCGTTCCGTTATGCCGACGCCTCGGTGCTGGCGCCGTTTTCCTACACGCAATTGCTGTGGGTCAGCATCCTCGGCTTTCTGGTGTTCGGCGAAGTTCCTGACGTCTTCACTGTGACGGGCGCGGCCTTCATCGTCGCCAGCGGCCTCTACACCGCGCATCGTGAGCGGGTGCGGCGATCGCAGCTGCTGACGGTGGCTGCCGAATCCTCCCCCAACGCCTGATTTGCCTCGAGCATTATCGGTTCTGATTGAATCAGAACCGAAGCTCCAGACTCTTATTTTAACGCGTTTTCTTCACGCGAACCGGTATCCACTTCGCTCGAAAACGCTCCAGGTTTCCGCAGACCAAAACCCAGGGCTGCAAAATCTTGCGCTGAATGGGAGGCGGCGGTCCATAAGCGTTGCCGGGCTACCACAGTGTGATCGGAAAACGCCTCTTTGGCGTGACGGAACAAGGGATTTCAAGGGAACCGGAATTGTTAGGGTGGACCCCATGCTAGGCTGAGCCCGGACAGCGCCGGAGAGCGCTGAGGCGAACGGGGTTTGGCGTGCATCTTCGACCGGCATCGGGCGTGCAAAAGCGGCTGCGGCAAGGCTTGGCCGTGCTGCTGTTTGGCTGTGGCCTGGCATTCGCGGCGGTGCCGGCGGTCCACGCCCAATCCGTCTGGGGCGGCACCACGTCGACGGGCGATTACAACACCGACTCCGAATGGACTCCCGCCACAGCGCCGATTGCGGCCGGTCAGTCGGCCGTTTTCGACACCGGCGGCACGGACACCGTCAACGTAAGTGCCGGAATTGCGCCCGATTCCTGGACCTTCAACGCCAACGCGCAATCGTTTTCCATCAGCGGTTCGAGCGTTACCTTCAGCGCGGGCGGTGGCATCACCAACAATGCCAGTGCCGGCCAGTTCATCGGCATTTTCAACAATATCGCGGGTGCGGGCGCCGGGGTGCAGCAATCGGGAGCGAGCACGCTGATCCTGGCGGGCAGCAATAGCTATACTGGCGGCACGTTCATCTCGGCCGGCACGGTGCAGGTCACCAACGCCAATTCGGTCGGCACCGGCCTGGTGCTGATGAACGGCGGCACGTTCCAGGTCAATGGCGCGAGCGACCTGACCTTCGCCAACAATTTTACCGTCACCGGGGCGGGCGGAACGATCGATGTCAACGGCACGGTCCTCAAGCTGTCCGGTGTCATCAACGACGTCGCTCTCGGCGCCTTCTTGAACATCACCGATTCCTCCGGGGGGTTCGGTACCGCCGTGCTTTCCGGCGCCAATACCTTGTCCCAAGCACTTATTGTGACCGACGCCCGCGTGAAGGCGACCAACGCCAGTTCGATCGGTAACGCGACGGTGACGCTCGACAATGGCGCGTTCCAGGCCGGGGCTGCCGGCCTGATCTTCAACAATGACTTCAAGCTCAATGCCGCTGGCGGCAGTATCGATGCCAACGGCTTCACGCTGGCGATTGCGGGCAACATCAGCGACGGCAACGGCCCGGGCCTGTTGCAGATCACCGATTCGACCAACACCTTTGGCTCCGTGGTGCTG
>JACDAG010000351.1 GCA_013695565.1 Bradyrhizobium sp. | reverse complement strand
GGAGTCCACAGCCAGAACAGGAACAGGCTCGCCAGCGCAAAGCCGCCGATGAAGGGATAGCCCTCGGGATGGATTGGCGGGATTTGCGCGCGGATGGAATTGGCAATCGACATCAAGGCTCACTTGTTGGCTGGCCCACTCCCGATCTCTGGGTTCGGGCTATATTTCGATTATTCCGCGGCGGTCACCAGAGGATCCTGGACCGGCGGCGGGGCACGGTTCGGCGCCTCGTTGTCGTCGTCGATCTGCGCGAGCTTCTCCCGCGCCTCCTCGGCTTCACGCTGCCTGTTCCACATACTGGCATAAAGTCCGCCGGAAGCCAAAAGCTGCGCGTGGGTTCCGCGCTCGGCGATGCGGCCCTGATCCAGCACGATAATTTCGTCGGCGCCGATGATGGTCGAAAGCCGATGCGCGATCACCAGCGAGGTGCGGCCACGCGAGACGCGCTCCAGCGCTTCCTGGATTTCATGTTCGGTGTGGCTGTCGAGCGCCGAGGTCGCCTCGTCGAGCACGAGGATCGGCGGCGCCTTCAAGATGGTGCGCGCGATCGCGACGCGCTGCTTTTCGCCGCCGGACAATTTCAGGCCGCGTTCGCCGACCTGGGTTTCATAGCCCGTCGGTGACATCCGGATGAAGCTGTCGATCTGCGCCAGCTGCGCCGCCTCCTCCACCTCGGCATCGCCAGCGTCCCAGCGGCCGTAGCGGATGTTGTAGCGGATGGTGTCGTTGAACAGCACGGTATCCTGCGGCACCATCCCGATCGAGGCGCGCAGCGACGCCTGCGTGACGTTCCTGATGTCCTGGCCGTCGATCAGGATCTTGCCGCCGGAAACGTCATAGAGACGGAACAGCAACCGCGAAATCGTCGACTTTCCCGCGCCCGATGGGCCGACGATCGCAACCGTCTTGCCCGCGGGCACGTCGAAGCTGAGGCCTTTGAGGATCGGACGCTCGGGATCATAGGCAAAGCGCACGTCCTCGAAACGCACGTTGCCGGTGCTTACGATCAGCGGGGTCGCGCCCGGGATATCCTTGACCTCGGGATTACGCTGCAGCACGTTGAACATCTTCTCGATGTCGATCACCGCCTGCTTGATCTCGCGATAGACCATGCCCATGAAGTTCAGCGGCTGATAAAGCTGGATCATCATGGCATTGACCATGACGAAATCGCCGACCGTATGGGTGCCGTTGCGCACGCCGATCGCGCACATCAGCATGGTCGAGGTGAGACCGAGGGTGAAGATGATGGCCTGCCCGGTGTTGAGCACCGCCAGCGAGGTATAGGTCTTGACGCTGTTGTACTCGAAGCGCTCCACGGAACGATCGTAGCGCGCCGCCTCGCGCTGTTCGGCGCTGAAATATTTCACCGTCTCGTAGTTCAGCAGCGAGTCGATCGCCTTGGTGTTCGCCTCGGTGTCGGAATCGTTCATCTTGCGGCGGATCTCGATCCGCCATTCGGTCGCGATGTAGGTGTAGTACATGTAGATCACGACCGTGACCGCGGTGACCAGCACGTAACGCCAGTCGAACTGCCACAACAGCACCGCCATCAGCAGCGCCACCTCGACGACGGTCGGGATCAATTGCAGGATCACCATCCGCACGATCACTTCGATGCCGGAGCGGCCGCGCTCCAGCACGCGGGTCAAGCCGCCGGTCTTGCGCTCGAGATGAAAGCGCAGCGACAATTCGTGCATGTGGACGAAGGTGATGTAGGCGAGCTTGCGCACCGCATGCATCGCGACGCGCGCGAAGATGCCGTCGCGCCATTGCGTCAGCACCGCCATCAGCACCCGCACCGCGCCGTAGCTCGCGGTCATCAGCAAGGGGGAGGCGATCAACCACAACGTCCAGTTCGACGCCTCCACCGGCGCGCTGGGCGTGCCGTTGAGCGCATCGATTGCCCATTTGAAGGTAAAGGGCACAGTCAGCGTCGCGAGCTTCGCGATCAGCAGCAGCACCATCGACCAGACCACACGCATCTTCAGGTCGGCGCGGTCTCCGGGCCAGATATAGGGCCACAGATGAACCAGCGTCCCGATCAGGGTCGCCTTGTCGAGGGGGTCGCTGGCGGGGAGTGGCGCCTCGTCGGCTTGCGAATCAGTATCGGCCATCGGTCAAACGCCCAACAGCCTGATGGCTCGCCCATTCGTCGTCACTTGGTTTCCGTTGAACTTCATTATGCTGGTCATATAGAGCGTTTGAACGCTGCGTACAGCCTTGAAAGGCAAAACTTTCTCCGGTTTGCCCGCATTTCGGGCTCAAATCCACTGCGGCGGCACGTTCATGGACTTGAGCTTTTTACGCTGCAGTGCCACATAAATTGGATGAACCAAATCAAAACCGTCTGCGTCTATTGCGGCTCCGGCTCCGGCGCGAACCCCCGTTTCGTGGAAGCCGCCATCGGACTGGGCAAGGTATTTGCCGAGAACAATATCCGCCTGGTCTATGGCGGCGGCTCGGTAGGCCTGATGGGCGCGGTTGCCAAATCCGTGCTGGATCACGGTGGCGCCGTTACCGGGATCATTCCGGATTTTCTGGCGAACCGCGAGCGCATGAACCCGAACCTGACCGAACTGGTCGTCACGCCTGACATGCACGAACGCAAGCGGCTGATGTTCGAGCGGTCGGATGCCTTCGTCGCCCTTCCCGGCGGCGTCGGCACCCTGGAAGAGCTGGTCGAGCAGATGACCTGGCAACAGCTCGGCCGGCACACCAAACCCGTGTTGCTCGCCAACATCGACAATTTTTGGGAACCGCTGATCGCGTTGCTGACGCATATGCGCGCCAATCAGTTTATCCGGCCTGCCCTGGACGTCGAGGTTCTGAAGGCCGAACGCGTCGAGGACATCCTGCCGCGCCTGCGCGCCGCCGCTGCGCTAGCTCCCGCGGGCACCCAGCAGATGACGCCGGACGTCGCGCGACGGCTGTAGAAGGAGGGATTTCGCCATGAGCAAGCTTGAGCACCCCCGCCCGCAAGGCTTGCTGCACAATGCGGCCTTCTCGCAAGTCGTCGCCGCCACCGGCACGCGCACGATCTATACCGCAGGACAGGTGTCGATCGATGAGCGCGGCGAACTGGTCGGCGCCGGTGATCTGGCCACGCAAACCGAGCAGGTGATGCGCAATGTCGGTCTCGCCCTTGCCGCGGCCGGCGCCGGCTTCGGCGACGTCGTGAAGATCACCACTTATACCAGCCTTCGAAAGTGCTGACTCGATTTTGTAGGGCGACCGCCATTGTGATTCTCTTGCCTGACCGGAATGATTCGGGAGATCGGCGATGGGCGGAGCGATCAGGCTACGGCAGGATTTCG
>JACDAG010000338.1 GCA_013695565.1 Bradyrhizobium sp. | reverse complement strand
ACCCATAACCACAGGGCGGAATTTTGCGGAAGGTCTCTGTTACCGCGCATCTATTGAGAGATCACGCGGTATGGGTCCCGGCGTTCGCCGGGACGACGAAAGAGCGCAGTCATCCGCACGTCTCGGTAGCTCGCAATAACGCTAGGTCAACTAAACGCGTTCCGCAGCTTCTGCGCCATCTCGAGCAGGGCCGGATTATGCTTCACCATGCGCTTGGTGTGGTTCAAGCCCGACATCACGCCCGCGGCGAGCTTGCCGCGCTGGCTCAGCGCAATGAAACTGTCGAAGATCGGCTCGTCGTCCTTGCAGAACAATCGCTTGTAATCGTCGGACCCGATGCCGAGATCGAAGGCGCGATAATCCTTGCCGGCGAAATGATCGATGATGTCGCGCATCAGGATCAGGCCGGGGCTGTATTTCGAACTGGCCGACATCGTGTAGGTGTTGAACATCATCGAAAAGCGATGGCCGTCGTCGACGCCGGCGAAGATCGCGATCACTTCCTCGTCGCATTCGAGCGCGTGGATATCGATGACGCGGTCGCCGCCGGCCACGGGCGCGGCGCAGGCACCACGGATGAAGTCCTCGATGCCGGGTTCGGCGAATACGTCGGGCAGTTTCTGTTCGGCCATCCGCAGCGGCTTGATGCGGAAGAACCAGTCGAGCAATCGTGTGATGTCGGCGTCCGACGTGGCGACGTGATAGCGATAGCCGGGCAGGGGCTGCAGCTTGCGCTCCTTGCCTTTCAGGCGCTGCCGGAACGATTTGCTGACCAGCGTCGTCGGCGCCGCACCGGGATCCATCTTCAAGAGCGGGCAGTCGTTGGCCGAGGGTTGATGCGGCAGCAGCGCGATCGGGTTGGGCAGATCGCGCCAGCGCACCGGTTGTTGATGCAGCGCGAGCACGTCGGCCTCGGCGCGTTGCGAGATCGCGGCGATCAAGCCTTCGAGATCGGCTCTGGTTGCGGTTGCGGCAAAATCCCTGTCCCACAGCGCCATGTTGAAGGTGGAATGCTTGCCACCCATGAAACTGGCGCAACGCGCGCCGTAGAGATGCCTGACGGCGAGCGGCAGCAGCATCAACGGGCGACGTTCCGCGTCGTAGGCGATTACGATGAAGGGGATGAGGCCTTCGCGCGCGCCGACATTGCGCTGCCAGGCGCTGACGAAGTCGAAACGCTGAAAGGACGTGCAGGATTGCTGGGCATTTTCCATGGCGCGCCAGATCGCCTCGGCGCCTTCGAGATCGCGCACGATATCGATGCTGGTGACGCGTCCCGGCTTCGACCAGGTTTGCGTATCCGCCGTTCCGTTTTCAATCGCGGCAGCCATGGTCATCGCAGAACCCTGTAGGAAATTGTTTACATTTTTCGGCTTTGGCCGACCTTCGCAGGGAAATGTCAACAAAGAGTAATAACAATGTGGTCGCGGCGGGGCGCGCGCGGCCGTATTTTGGGGACGGAACGTTGGCATCGGACGTCGGGTTTTTGAAGCGGGCCCGGATGGAGCTCGCTTATTTCAGCGGCTATGCGCGGCTGAAGCAGCACGCGAGCGGCGGCGCCGGTGTCGTGCTGCGGTTCGAGCGCGTGCGGCCGCAACAGAGCCGGCGATTCCAGCCGCTTGAGGCCAGCGAAATCACGCCGCAGTTTCTCGACCGGATGATCCGCGCCCTGAAGCGCTGGAAATACGACATCGTCTCGATGGACGAAGTGTGCCGGCGCGCGGTCACGTTGCCGACGGCCGACCGGTTCGTCGCGTTGACCTTCGATGGCGGCTACAAGGACGTGATGAATTCGGCCTATCCGGTATTGTCCCGGCATGGCGTTCCCTTCACGATCTACTTGCCGACTGCGTTTCCGGATGGGCTTGGCGAGGCATGGTGGCTGGCGCTCGACGAGATGATCGAGCGCGAACAACGCATCAGCCTGGTGATCGACCGCAAGGAGCGGCATTTCACCATCCGAAGCACGTCGGAGAAATATCAGGCCTTCGAATTTCTCGCGAGCTGGATGCGTACGCTGTCGCCGCCGGACCTGTCATTCGCGATCAACGATCTCTGCAGGCGCTATTCGGTGGACCTCGCAGGCCTGTCGCGCGGCGCATCGATGGACTGGGATGATCTGACGAAACTCGCGGCCGATCCGAATGTGACGATCGGCAGCGCCACGGCGAACTATCCCGTTCTGTCGAGTATGAAAGACGCCGACGCCCAGCGCGAGATGGCGATGGGCAAGGCGGTGGCGGAATCGGCCCTCCACCGCGATGTCAGACATTTCGCCTATCCGTTCGGCGATCGCTACGCCTTTCGCCGCCAGCACGTGGAGATGGCGCAGGAGATGGGCCTCGCCAGCGCGGCGACCGTGCTGCCTGCTGTCGTCGAGTCTAAGGGATATTCCAATCTGCATGCGCTGCCCCGTCTCGCCTGGGATGGGCGGCAGCGCTCGTTGCGGATGATGCGCGTGATGCTTTCGGGGACGTTTTTCGCGCAGGTTAGGCCGCAGCGGACCAACTGGAGTTGAGGGACTCTAAACGTCGGGCCGCGACATCCAGCTGATGATCGGCATCGCCGGCAGCACCCATCCGAGGCCCGCCACGACGTAGAAGATCGACTGCAACAGCCCTGAATTGGCCAGCCACGGCGTCTGCGCGATGGTCATGCCGAGCAGCGACCAGACCACGACCAGGATCAGCAATGCGAAGGTTCCAAAGAATTTGCGGGTGCGGATCGTCATGGCGGATATGTGATGCTCTTTGGCTGGTTGCGTGCAGGAAAGGGCGGACTATAAGGGGCCCGACGATCCAATCAAGCACGGGCATCCAACGGGTTTCAAGAACGGGTAAATGACCGGTATTTCCACCAATGAAGGTCCAAACCGCGCCGTCAAATGGTGGCTGTTTTCGGTCGCCGCCCTGATCGCGATCATGGTGCTGGTCGGCGGCGCCACGCGGCTCACGGAATCCGGATTGTCGATCGTCGAGTGGAAGCCGGTCACCGGCACGTTGCCGCCGCTGACCGATGCGCAATGGGCGCAGGCGTTCGAGGGCTACAAGACCATTCCGCAGTACCGCGAACTCAACGCCGGCATGAATCTAGCCGAGTTCAAGACCATCTTCTGGTGGGAATGGAGCCATCGGCTGCTCGGGCGCGTGATCGGCGCGGTCTATCTGCTGCCGTTCCTGTTCTTTCTCTGGCGCGGCATGCTCGGCACCGAACTGAAGCGGCGGCTGTGGCTGATATTCGGCCTCGGCGCGCTGCAGGGCGCCGTCGGCTGGTGGATGGTGGCCTCGGGCCTCACGCACCGGATCGAGGTCTCGCAATATCGGCTGGCGACGCATCTGGTGCTGGCACTGGTAATCTTTGCCGCGATCGTCTGGACGCTGCTGCGGCTGGTGGATCGGCCGCAAGCCGCTGCGTCCTCAAGGCTGAAGACGACGGGCGTGGCGTTGCTGGCGCTGACCTTCGTGCAGCTCTATTTCGGCGCGCTGGTCGCGGGTCTGCGCGCGGGCAGGGTGTACAATACCTGGCCGCAGATCGACGGCGCCTTCATTCCATCCGCAGCAAGGCTGTTCTTCGAAGACCCGTGGTGGCGCAACCTGTTCGACAATACGCTCACCGTGCAGTTCGAACATCGCATGACCGCCTATGCGCTGCTGGCACTGGCGGTGCTGCATGCCTGCGATGCGGTCGCCTCGCGTGCCGGGGCGGCCGTAATCCGCGGCGCCTGGTGGCTGGTCGCCGCCATCGTCGTGCAGGCGGTCCTCGGCATTCTCACGCTGCTTTATCAGGTGCCGATCGATCTCGCGCTGACCCATCAGGCCATGGCGATCGTGGTCCTGACGCTGGTGATTTTTCAGACCGAGCGGCTGGTCGCGCGCCGCACCGCGCAGGAGCGCGCGCGATTGGTTCAACCGGTCGGTCAGGCCGGTTGAACAGGTCGTTCAGCCCGGTTGAAATTGAACTATTCTAATGTGTCGTCATTGCAGGAAGTGCCCGGTTTGCAAGGCTTTTGTCACAGTGCGATCAACCTGACGTGTTTGTGTGAAGCGGCCCCACTTTACTTGAATCGTCCGAACGATAAAACGAACCGAAAAATAAGGGTTCGTTGATGTCCTCAGCATTCATCCAGGCCGCAATCATCCTGCTCCGCGAGGGGCTCGAAGCCATGCTGGTGATCGCAGCCCTCGCGGGCTATCTGAAAAAGGTCGGGTCCGCGCACCGTATTGGCGCGCTGTATGGCGGCGCGCTGGCCGCGGTCGGCGCCAGCATCATCGCCGCCTGGCTGTTTGCGGTGCTCAATTCCGGCGAGCACAGCGATGTGCTCGAAGGCGTCATCATCCTCGTCGCCGCGGCATTGATGCTCTATGTCAGCGGCTGGCTGATGGTGAAGCAGGATCCGCGCGGCTGGCAGGATTATCTGGCGCGCAAGGCCGACGGTGCGTTGGCGCAGGACACGGTCTGGGCCGTCGGCGCGCTCGCCTTTCTGGCTGTATTAATAGAAGGCGCCGAAACCGTTTTGTTCATCAACGCGCTGGCGACCACCGAAGGCGGCTGGAGTGCGGGGCTGTTCGCGGGGCTCGGGGCCGCGGCGCTGGGGCTCGCCGTGCTGTTCTACTTCATCAACCTGATAGCGCAGAAAATTCCGCTGCGGCCGCTGTTCATCATCACGTCGGCCTTCCTGTTCGCGATGGCGATCAAGTTCATCGGCGAAGCCGTACAGGAATTCCAGGAGCAGGCGATCATCCCGGTCACCGCGGTCAAGGGCAGCAACTTCCTCACCGCGATCGGCCTCAATCCGAGCGTGGAAGCGCTGTCGATTCAGTTGCTGGTCATTCTGTTCGCGCTGGCGACCTATTCGGTGTTCCAGCGCAACAGCCGCCTGACGCGCGAGGACAAAGCGCTCAAGCGGCCTGCCGCTTGAGATCGAGATAGTCGAGCCCGATATCGAGTGCTGCGGAACTGTGCGTAATCCAGCCCGCTGAAATCAGGTCGACGCCGGTTGCCGCGATCGCCCTGGCGGTGGCGGCGGTGATGCGGCCGGAAGCCTCGGTGATCGCCCGGCCGCCGGTCATGGCCACCGCCTGCTTCAGCTCCTCGATACTCATGTTGTCGAGCAGCACCGCGTCGACGCCCAGCGCCAGCACCTGCTCGAGCTGCGCCAGCGTATCGACCTCGACCTCGATCTTGACGAGGTGGCCGGCATGCGCCTTGGCCCGCTCGATCGCGGTGCGGATGTCACCGGCCAGCGCGATATGGTTGTCCTTGATCAGGATGGCGTCGTCGAGGCCAAACCGATGATTGCCGCCGCCGCCGGCGCGCACCGCGTATTTTTCGAGCGCCCGCAACCCCGGCGTCGTCTTGCGGGTGCAGACGATCTGCGCCTTCGTGCCCTTCGCAGCGGTAACCAGCGTCGCCGTCGCCGTCGCGACGCCGCTGAGATGACACAGGAAATTCAGCGCCGTCCGCTCGCCGGTCAACAGGCCCCGGGCAGGGCCCTCGATGGTCGCGATGATCTCGCCCGGGGCGACAACGCTGCCGTCGGGCCGCTCGGTGTTGAGCGTGATGGCTGGCGACGCCAGCTGGAATACGCAGCGGGCGATGTCCAGTCCCGCCACGATTCCGGGCTGGCGGGCGCGCAGCACCAGCGAGGCCTGCTTGTTGGCGGGCACGATCGCGTCCGCCGTGATATCGCCGGCGCGACCGAGGTCCTCCAGCAACGCGGTTCGCACGATCGGCTCGTACATCAGGGGCAGCAGGGGATTGAGCGTCATGATTGGGCACTCCCAAAGGACAAGGTGTCAGATTCGACAATCTCGCTGGAGGTGTCGAACGCCTCGGAAAGCGAGATCGATGATGGGGTGGCCGCAGGCAGCGTGTCCGGATAATCCGTTCGATAATGCCCGCCGCGGCTCTCCTCGCGGCGATAGGCGGCAACGGCCATCATCAATCCGACCAGCGCAGGATCGGATGCCCCGCCATCTCTGTTCGCGATCGGATAGAGATTGCGAACCAGCCGTCCGATCGCTTCGCGGTCGCGGAGCACGCCGAGGCCTTGCGACATCATCGGCCGAATCGTCGATGGATCGGAGGCGGGCAGAGCCATATCCGTTGTACGCGTCGTCAGCGGCCCACGGCTCGCTCTGCTGACGCTTCCCGCAACCCACTCCGCACAGACGATGGCTTCCATCAGCGAATTGCTGGCGAGGCGATTGGCGCCGTGCAGCCCGGTGCGCGCAACTTCGCCGCAGGCCCAGAGGCCGCTCACGGTGCTGCGGCCTTCGAGATCCACGGCGATGCCGCCCATGTGATAGTGCACGGCCGGGCGTACCGGAATCGGATCGGTCACGGGATCGATCCCGGCCATTTTGCAGAACGCGGAGATGACGGGATAGCGTTTCGCAAAATCCGGCCCTGGATGCGTCCGCGCATCTAGGAACACCCGATGCCCTTCGGCGCGGCGGCGCCAGACCGCGCGCGCGACGATGTCGCGCGGTGCGAGCTCGGCACCGGGCTCGTCGGCCATGAAGCGCTGGCCGGTATCGTCGATCAGGGTCGCGCCGTCGCCGCGAATGGCTTCGGTGACCAGCGGCATCGGCCGCGACGGCCCGTCGAATGCGGTCGGATGAAACTGGACGAATTCGAGGTCCGAAAGCTTCGCGCCCGCGCGCGCCGCCAGCGCCAGTCCCTGGCCGAAACAGCCGGCCGGGTTGGTGCTGTCGAGAAACAGCCCGCCGATACCGCCGGTCGCGATCACGACGCGGCCGGTATCGATCACGAGTGGGCCCTGCGCGTTGACGGCGAGCACGCCCTTGATGGCGTTGTCCTCGACGATCAGCCGGCGCGCTTCGACGCCTTCCAGCAGCGTGATGGAAGGGCAGCGGCGCACGGCTGCGATCAGCGCCCGCATGATCTCGCGGCCGGTGCCGTCGCCGGTGGCATGAACGATCCGGTTGCGGCTGTGGGCCGCTTCGAGGCCGAGCCGCCAGCGTCCATCCGGCCGTCGGTCGAAGACGACGCCAAGTTGCGCCAGATGTTCGACCGCTGCCGGCGCGGCCTGGACGATCCGGCTTGCGGTCGCCTCGTCGCAAAGACCGGCACCGGCCGAGAGGGTGTCGGCCAGATGGAGGGCAGGGTCGTCGTCCGCCCCCATCGCCGCCGCCAGTCCGCCTTGCGCCCACAGGCTGGAGGCTTCCGCACCCAACGGGGCTTTCGATACGATCAACACCGGCTCGGGCGCCAGTTGCAAGGCCGTCATCAATCCCGCGGCGCCGCCGCCGATGATCACCGGCCGGTTGGCCAGCGCTGAAATGTTCGCGGTCATATCGCCAGCATCCTTTCAACCGCGCGACGGGCCGGCGCCGCAATGGCGGGATCGATCGTCACCTGGTGCTGATTGCTCTCCAGTGCGTGGCGAATGTTCTTCAGCGTGATCCGCTTCATGTGCGGGCACAGATTGCAGGGCCGGATGAATTCGACATCGGGATGCAGCACCGCGATGTTGTCGCTCATCGAGCACTCGGTCAGCAGCACGACGCGGGGCGGGCGCTTCGTCTCGACGTAGCCGGACATGTCAGCAGTGGAGCCGGAGAAATCCGCTTCCGCCACCACCTCGGGCGGGCATTCCGGATGCGCGAGCACGGTGACGCCAGGGTGGTTCTCGCGGATCTGCCTGATGTCATCAGGCGTAAAGAGTTCGTGCACCTCGCAATGGCCCTTCCAGGCGATGATCTTCACATCGGTCTGTTTGGCGATGTTCTGC
The DNA here is from genome assembly GCA_013695565.1 of Bradyrhizobium sp. Lineage (GTDB taxonomy): Bacteria > Pseudomonadota > Alphaproteobacteria > Rhizobiales > Xanthobacteraceae > Bradyrhizobium. The sequence goes on along the minus strand of JACDAG010000338.1, from coordinate 1,701 downwards.
GCCAGATACTCGTCCGGCAACATGATGACGCGCTCGACGCCGAGCGACTCTACCACCCTGAGCGCATTGCCCGAGGTGCAGCAGATGTCGGACTCCGCCTTCACCGCCGCCGACGTGTTGACATAGGTGACGACGGGCGCGCCGGGGTAGCGCTGGCGCATCAGCCGCACGTCCGCGGGCGTAATCGAGTCCGCGAGCGAGCAGCCGGCCTTGAGGTCGGGGATCAACACCGTCTTTGCCGGATTCAGCAGCTTGGCCGTCTCCGCCATGAAGTGCACGCCGGCCAGCACGATGATGTCGGCATCGACCTTGGTGGCTTCGCGCGCCAGCAGCAGGCTGTCGCCAACGATGTCGGCGACGCCGTGGAAGATCTCCGGCGTCTGGTAATTATGCGCCAGGATGACGGCGTTTCGCGTTCGCTTCAGTTCGAGAATGGCATCGACATCCTCGGCAAAGGTCGCCCATTCGGGCGGCGGGATGACCCGTTTGACGCGATCGTAAAGCTGCGCATTGCGCGCGAGGACATTGGAACTGAGGCCGACCATTTATACTCTCCATGAGCATATCATGGCTTATACTTATCCTGAGCATAAACTAAGTCAAGTGCGCGAAAGCGGCAGTTTGGTTCCGGCGACCGCCCGTTCGGCCAGGACGGCGTGGCGGAAACGGAATAGTTTGGCGGGCCGGCCGACCGTGTCGGCCGCGATTGCACCAGTTTCCTCAACGAGTTGCTGCTGTTCCATCAGGCGGCGGAAGTTCTGCTTGTGCACCAGGCGGCCTGCAAGCGCTTCAACACTGCGTTGCAGTTGCAGCAGGGTGAATTCAGCCGGCATCAGCTCGAACACCACGGGGCGGTATTTGATCTTGGCGCGCAGCCTTGCGATTCCGGTCGCGAGAATGCGGCGATGGTCGGCCGTCATCGCCCGCCCGGGAACGACGGGGGCCGCGCCGTTGCCGTTACGGACCGCTTCCGGGATCAAGGCGGCTTCGTAAAGCAGCTCATAGCGCTGCAGCACCAGTTCTTCATTCCACTCGCGGTCGTCGAACCCGAACGTGATCGCGGCGCGCTGCCAGCGCTCGCGCTGCAGGGCGGCAGAGGGGGCGGATTTCGACCAGGCGCGCAACCGCGGCGCCAGCAGTTTCCCGAGCAGGGCAGGCGGACCTGCCCGGTGATCTTCCCACGGGAAATATTCGTACCAGCCGGACCAATGGGCCTCGGAACCCGGGCCGACCTGATCCTCGCGGGTCAGTCCCAAATAGCTGATCGAGATGCTGTGCGGCGACTTGGCATCGCCGGTCCGTCCGCGGTCGGCGAAGGTGTACAACTGCTCGACATAGCCGAGCGGATGGCCGGTTTGTTGTTCGACCCACGTCCGCAGACCCGATTGCAGCGAGCGGTGCTTGAACTCGAACGGACCGCTCGGCAGCGCACCCGCATAGGCGATAGTCATGATCTTGGGTTCGCCGTCGGTCACCGCGACCAGCACCGCGACCAGATCGGCGGTGATCGCGCGGGCCGATTCTGACGTCTTGGGTTTTCGCGGTGGCCCTGCCACGTCTAAAGGTCCGTTCCTGTTGAAGTCGCGGCTAGCGATACCCGAAAACGCCGCCGGCGTAAGGCAGGCGGCTCCAATAGGGCGTGTAGGGGCCGCCGTAATAGGGGCCATCATAGCTGTAGGAATGGCTGGTGCCATAATAGCC
>JACDAG010000337.1 GCA_013695565.1 Bradyrhizobium sp. | reverse complement strand
TGCCGCTGATAGACCCGTCCGCATTCTACACCTAGCCCGATGTCCTTGCCGCAATGGCGCGCGCGACCGAGGCGATGGTGGCGTTCTGCTGCGCGGTAGAAACGCTGGCGCCCGTCAGATAGACCGCAATTACGATGGGGGCGCTGCCGGGAGGCCAGACGACGGCAACGTCATTGGTCGTACCTCGTTCACCGGCGCCGGTCTTGTCACCGATACGCCAGTCTTTCGCAAAACCTGCGCGCAATCGCGAGTCGCCGGTTTTGTTGGCGATCAACCATGCCGTCAGTTGCTCGCGCGATGCGGCCGACAGCGCCGTGGCCCCAAGGATCAGGGCCTGCAAGTTCGAAGCCATCGCATTCGGTGTCGTGGTATCGCGCGGATCGTCGGGCATAGCCTGGTTGAGTGAGGGTTCATTCCGATCGAGCCGGGTGAACTGATCGCCGAGCCCGCGTGCGAAGGCCGTCAGCCCCGCGGGTTCGCCGATGGCGGCGAGCAGCAAATTTCCGGCAGTGTTGTCGCTGCGTGTCATCGCCGCATCGCAAATTTCAGCGAGCGTCATTCCGTCGCCCCCGGCGCGTTTTTCAGTTACCGGCGAGTTCACGACGATTGCGGACGCGTCGAAAATCATGCGTCGGTTCAACTGCTCCTTGCCGGCATCTACCCGCGTCAGAACCGCCGCGGCTGCGAGCACCTTGAAAGTGCTGCACAACGGAAAACGCTCGTCGCCCCGGTGAGCATGACGCGTGCCCGTTGCCGTTTCCAGTACACAAACGCCAAGTCGGCCGCCGCTCTCGATCTCCAGGCGCGTTATCTCGTCAATCAGTTGTTTATCCGCGGTCGCTGCGTGGACCGCATCCGGTAGGCCGCCCAATTGAGTTGCTGCCAGCGCTGCGCCGAATCCAAGGTGAAACTGTCTCCTGCTGAACATTACGAATCCCTCTACGTTGCTGGCGGGAACGTGCCTGGAGGCCTCAGCCTTGACAAATGATCAGTTTTGAGAACAGGCATAAGAAAAACTAGGGACGAGCAATGCGCCGCCGTGCGAAGCTTTCACACCTGCCGCTCAATGCACTCCGGGCTTTTGAGGCGACCGCGCGCAACCTGAGTTTCACCCGTGCCGGTCTGGAGCTTCGCGTCACCCAGGCCGCCGTCAGCCAGCAGGTGAAAGTGCTGGAGGACAGGCTTGGCGTACAGTTGTTTCGCCGGCTGCCGCGTGGCGTCGCGCTCACTGACGAAGGACAATTGCTGCTGCCGAGCATCGCCGAAGCCTTCGGCCGGCTCACCGAAACGCTCAACCGTTTTGAAGACGGTCGCTACCAGGACGTCATCACCGTCGGTGTGGTCGGTACCTTCGCTTCGGGATGGCTGCTGCCCAGGCTCGACGCTTTCAGGAAGGCGTATCCACGGATCGACTTGCGGCTGCTCACCAATAACAATCGCGTCGATATCGCGGGCGAAGGCCTCGATTACGCGATCAGGTTCGGCGACGGCCTCTGGCACGGCACCGAGGCCACCCATTTGATGGCGGCGCCATTTGCTCCGTTCTGCGCGCCGGCACTGGCGCGCAGGCTGAGCCGGCCGGCCGATCTCAAGCGCGAGGTGCTGCTGCGCTCCTACCGGCAGGATGAATGGCCGCGCTGGTTTGCCGAGGCGGGACTTCAGAGCCCGGTCCTCAAGGGAATGGTCTTCGACTCATCGGTTACGATCGCCAGCGTAGCAGCGCGCGGCTCCGGCGTTGCGCTGTTACCAGCGGCGATGTTTCAGGACGAAGTCCGTCAACGGCGGCTGGTCCGTCCCTTCAAGACCGAAGTGGCGCTCGGCGATTACTGGATTTCGTCGCTGCACTCCCGGCAACCATCATCTGCAATGCTCTCGTTCAAGAGCTGGTTGATTGAAACGATCGCAGCGGGAAACGGAAGCGCCGACGATCGGGGTGAGATTTAGTAGTTTACACGCCAGTGCACGCCTAAACGATTTTCTGTGACTTCAGCGCCTCGACCTTGGCCTCGTCATAACCGATCGTCGCCAGCACTTCCCTGGTGTGCGCGCCCAGGAGCGGCGGCGCGCGATATTCCTTCACCGGCGTACCGGAGAAGGTGATGGCATTGCGGATCAGCGACAATTCACGCTCGAAGGGATGATCGACCTTGACCCGCATACCGCGCGACTGGACGTGCGGATCGGTGAATACCTGATCGAAATCGTTGATCGGACCTGACGGCACCCCGGCCTTCTCCAGTTCGTCCAGCCAGTACGCCACCGGCTTCTTCAGGAACAATCCGGCAAAGATCGCCATGATCTCCTTGCCATGCACGACACGGTCGTTGTTCCTGAGGAAGCGTGAATCGGTCGCGAGCTCCGGGCTGCCGAGCACCGCACAGGTGCGCGCAAACTGGCCGTCATTGCCGACCACCAGCATCAATTCGCCATCGGTACAACGGAACACGCCGGCTGGCATGCCGCCGTTGCCCCAGGTGCCGCGCCGCGGCGGGGTCTGGCCGTTGACGAGATAGATCTGCGCATAATGCGACAGCGAGGCGATCACGGTGTCGAACAGGCAGACGTCAACATGCTGCCCGGCCCCGCCATTGGCCTTGCGGTGATAGAGCGCGGCCAGGATGCCGATCGATGAGTTCATGCCGGTCATGTAATCGACGATGGAGGGCCCGACCTTCATCGGCCCCTCGCCGGGCTCGCCGTCGAGATGGCCGGTGACGCTCATCAGCCCGCCCATCGCCTGCAGGATGGCGTCATAGCCGGCGCGCGGCGCGTAAGGTCCGGTCTGCCCGAAGCCGGTCACCGAGCAATAGATGATGCCGGGATTGACCGCCCGAATCGATTCATAATCCAGCCGGTAGCGCTTGAGATCGCCGACCTTGTAGTTCTCCATCATGACATCGCAGGACTTTGCCAGTTCGCGGACGATGTCCTGGCCTTCGGGGGTCGCGATGTTGACGGTGACCGATTTCT
>JACDAG010000331.1 GCA_013695565.1 Bradyrhizobium sp. | reverse complement strand
CGAGTCGCAACAAACACTTGGGGCACAGTAGCTTCTTGTATTTATCGAGTGTCGAGACTCAAAAAGACAAAAGTGAGTCATTTGAATCACATGACCCCTTTCCCGGGACAGCCCTGCCGCAAGCGGGAGAGGGGGCGCACCGGTCGTGTCGCGAATTACTTCGCTCGAAACTGCTTTTGAATTTTCAACCCGCGCGTCTGAAAACTTCCGCTTGATGCGGTCGATGGGCAGGCGTGGCAGCCAGAGACTGAGGATTCGCCGCCGGTTCGCTGAAAAGGCACTCATCACATTTCCATTCCATGATCCACCGCCCGACCGGGCCATGACGGTTACGAACGAGTTCGGCGTCGAACATCGGCGCGCCCCACGCGTGCCAAGGCGCCGCAGGCATTGAAGATGAAGCGGGCGGCGAATGCGCCGCGCGCACGATCCATCTGGTCTCCGCGGTCGAGGGCTGCGGCGCCGCCGCCAGCCGCAACAGCAAGGCGGTGACGCCGGAAGCCTGTGCGGCCAGAGTGAGTTTACGGCTCGCGACGAGATCGAGCTGCCGCGCCTCGCCCCACACTTCCAGCACCACGGCGCCGAGCGCATCGCAGGCCAGCGCATCGGCGGCGGTCCGCAACGCGGTATCGACATCGGCAGCGCGCACAGTCACCAGCAGCCGCGGATCGAGGCCCAGTTCGGCGAGGCCGCTCATCGACAGCGCGCCGGATTCGATTTCCGAAAAATCCTGCCGCACCCAGACCAGCGGCCGGCGCGAAATCATCCGTCCCGCAAGGCCCGCGATAAATCCTGTCGCCGCCGCGCCCTGATGCCCGTCGGCAAAAACTTCATGCACCGCGGCGCGTGCAAGCCCGCCTTGCAGCGTCGCATCGGCCTGGGCGTGGCCGAGCGCCACCTTATGGAGCGCGTGCGTATCCGCGCCCGCCTCGATGCGCTCGATGCGGCCGCGCAAATTCGCAAGCGTGCTCATGCGTGCGCTCATCCGCGCCGCTCCCTTGGAAATCGTGGACCGCTTCGGTTTTGAGAGAACCAGAAGCTGGCTCATTTGTTCATGATATGTTCTAATATAAAGCTAACAGGGCCCGCGGAGTCAATCGGGATTGCGACTCCAGAAATTCATGAGCGGAATCAACGGGATTCAATGATGGACGGGCAACGCAAGCTGGAAATCCTGGCCGATGCCGCCAAATACGACGCTTCCTGCGCCTCCAGCGGCACCGAGAGGCGGGATTCCAGCGACGGCAAGGGCCTCGGCTCGACCGCGCCGGGGATGGGCATCTGCCATTCCTACGCGCCGGACGGACGCTGCATCTCGCTTTTGAAAGTGCTGCTCACCAATGCCTGCAATTACGATTGCCTTTATTGCGTCAACCGCACGTCTTCGAACGTGCCGCGGGCGCGCTTCACCGTCGACGAGGTGGTGAAGCTGACGATCGACTTCTATCGCCGCAATTACATCGAAGGCCTGTTTCTCTCCTCCGGCATTATCCGCAGCGCCGACTACACCATGGAGCAAGTGGTGTCCGTCGCGCGAAAACTGCGCGAGGAACATCACTTCCGCGGCTATATCCATCTAAAGACCATTCCGGAAGCCGATGATGCGCTGATCGCCGAGGCCGGCAAATATGCCGACCGGCTCAGCATAAATATAGAAGTGCCCGAGGAAACCAGCCTCGCCAAACTCGCGCCGGAAAAGGACGTGCGTGCGATCCGCCGCACCATGGGCCGGTTGCGGCTCAAGCTCGATGAAGCGCAGGACAACGACAAGGCCGCAACAAAGGCCAGGCCGCCGCGCTTCGCGCCGGCCGGCCAGAGCACACAGATGATCATCGGCGCGGATGCAGCCGACGACAAAACCATCCTCCACACCAGCGCCAATCTCTACGGCTCCTACAAACTCAAGCGGGTCTATTATTCCGCCTTCAGCCCGATCCCGGACGCCAGCCGTGCGTTACCGCTGGCCGCCCCGCCGCTGATCCGGGAGCACCGGCTCTATCAGGCCGATTGGCTGATGCGGTTTTATGGTTTCGACGTCGGCGAGATCGTCGATGAGGCCGCCGGCATGCTGGCGCTCGACATCGACCCGAAACTCGCATGGGCGCTGCGGCACCGCGACCGTTTTCCACTCGACGTGAACCGCGCCAGCCGTGAAGACCTGCTGCGCGTGCCCGGCT
>JACDAG010000327.1 GCA_013695565.1 Bradyrhizobium sp. | reverse complement strand
GCCTACCAGGTGATCGAGCCCAAGGACTCCGTGCAGCGGCAGGTCGCCTATGCCGACAATTTCGCGTTCCGGCGCGGCGAGCCCTGGACCCACTAGAGCGTTTTCCAGCGAAGTGGACCCCGGTTTGCGTGAAGAAAACGCGTCAAATCAAAAATCTCGAGCCCCGTTCCGATTCAATCGGAACGGAAATGGTCTCTAGGGATCGGTTGGGGGCTTATTTCCGGCTGGCGGATCGCCAGGCATCGGCAACGGCGCATCCTTGGCGACGCCGAGCACCGGCAGGCTTCGGATGGTTCGGACCTCGGGCATCGCCGCAAACTGCCGAAGCTGCTGATGCATCCCCTCGACGCTGGACGCGACGCATTTGAGTAAAAAATCAGCTTCTCCCGAAATGCGCCAGCTTTGCAGCACGAGCGGCAAGGCGGCAATCGAGGCTTCGAACGCTTCAAGCGTCGCCTTGGCCTGGCTCGCCAGCTGGATCGACACGAACGACACCACCTCGTAGCCGAGCACCTTCTCATCGATGGTGGCGCGGATCGCGGTGATGACGCCGCGGGCGCGCAGGGATCGCACGCGCCGCAGGCAAGGTGGAAGCGACAGGCCGACGCGGCTGGCCAGTTCGTTGATCCGGATCCGTCCGTCCTTCTGGAGTTCGGACAAAATCCTGAGATCGATTTCGTCGAGATCGTGATCGGCTGTCATGGCTGCTGGCAGCGCTCCCAAGTCCTTTGCTCTCACGTCCTTGCTCCCAAATCCGTCGCCGCTAAACGGCTGCAACGCGCCGCGGCTTGCGGGCGCTGCGGGCAGGGGCGCTCGCAGCCTGCGGCGACACGCCCGACAGCACCAGCTTTTCGTGCGCGGCGACGATCGCCTCCTTGGTCAGGCGTCCGCCCGGCCGATACCAGCTGCAGATGCCGGTCAGGAGCGCCAGGATCGCGAAGGTCGCGACCTTGATGTCGACGACTTCGAACACGCCTTCGGATACACCCTCGCTGAGAATCCGCGCCAGGCGTGCCTCATAGGCGCTGCGTAGCGCCACGATGGCGTCGTAGTTCTTCGGCTCCAGGCTGCGCAGTTCGGAATTGGCGATGAAGACCTCGCGCTTCCGGTTCATGTGGTAGGTGACGTGGAAAGCGACGAAGGCGCGCAGCTTTTCCTCCGGACCGGCCTTTCCCTCCAGCGCGAGATCGAGCTGACGCATCAGCTCGTTGACGTGATCCTGCACCAGGTCGAACAGCAGTTCCTGCTTGGTGCTGATATGATTGTACAGCGAGCCCACCTGGATCCCGACCTCGGCCGCGAGATCACGCAGGCTCATCGCCGCGTAGCCATGTTCGAAGATCAGGCGCAGGCCGGCCTTGCGGATCGCTTCCAGCGTCTTCGGGCCATAGGAGCCGATCGTGCGTGCCATTAGGCTCCCGGGGTTGTGGGTCGCGCAGCCTCGAAAAGGCATATAAAGATACAAACGACCGTATGATTATTGCATGAGATGCAAGGAATTTCAACGGCATAACGTGCCCGTTGAGCCGAAATACCGAAAGGGCTTCCGATCCCCTTGCGAGTCGATTAAAAAAACGTATGATCGTTTTTAATCAGGTTGCCCAACAGGGAGGGGCTCGTATTGCCAGGAATGCAACTGCGATAGCGCCGCAGCGGCCGGCACACTCGATCGCCGGGACACTTCGCTGCGGAAATGCTACAGCCAGCCGTGCAGTCGCGCGAGATATCCTCTCCCAACTCTCTTGAAGGCAACGCTCCAACCGCCAGCCAGCCAAAGAAACGATGGCCATGCCGCTTCATTCCACGATCGATCCCACCTCCGCCGATTTTGCCCGCAACGCCGAGACGATGCGCGGCCTCGTCGCCGAGCTTCGCGAAAAACTCAAAGTGGTCTCCGGCGGCGGCGGCAAAACCTCGCGTGCCCGGCATACGTCGCGCGGCAAAATGCTGGCGCGCCAGCGCGTCGACCTGCTGGTCGATCCCGGTACCGCGTTCCTTGAATTGTCGCCGCTGGCCGCCCATGGCCTTTATGGCGGAGACGTCCATTCCGCCAGCGTCATTACCGGGATAGGGCGCATCTCGGGCCGCGAATGCGTCATCGTCGCCAACGACGCCACCATCAAGGGCGGCACCTACTATCCGATGACCGTCAAGAAGCATCTGCGCGCGCAGGACATCGCGCGGCAGAACAATCTGCCCTGCGTCTACATGGTCGATTCCGGCGGCGCGTTCCTCCCCATGCAGGACGAGATCTTTCCCGACGAGCGGCATTTCGGCCGCATCTTCTACAATCAGGCGCAGATGTCGGCTCAAGGGATTCCCCAGATCGCGATCGTGATGGGCTCCTGCAC
>JACDAG010000303.1 GCA_013695565.1 Bradyrhizobium sp. | reverse complement strand
CTCGACGAGATGCGCGATGTGGCGCGCGAGACGCCGGAACTGACGGGCGAGGCCCTCAATCGCGCCCACCGGGCGCTGGCCTCGCGAAAGCAGCCCCAGCCGCTCGACCGGCGGGCGGCGCGGGCTGAACTGGATGCGTTGATGGATCGGGTAGGGACGGCATGACCGCGGAGATTCTATCGTTTGAAACCGGACGGCCCGCCGCTGATGTCACCGACAGCGAGCCCTCGCTGGTCGTCGACGTCGAGGGCTATGAGGGCCCGCTCGACCTGCTGCTGACGCTGGCGCGGCAACAGAAGGTCGACCTGTCCAAGATTTCGATCCTGGCGCTGGCCGACCAGTATCTCATCTTCATCGAGGCGGCGCGAAAGATCCGCCTCGAACTCGCGGCCGATTATCTCGTCATGGCAGCCTGGCTGGCGTTCCTGAAATCGCGGCTGCTGCTGCCGGAGCCGGCGACGCCGGACGGTCCGAGTGCCGAGGAGATGGCGACGGCGCTCGCCAACCGGCTGCGCCGGCTGGAGGCGATCCGCGAGGCGGCCAACCGGCTGATGAACCGGCCGCAGTTCCAGCGCGATATTTTCCCGCGCGGCAATCCGGAATCGATCGCGGAAATCCGCCATCCTAAATTCACCGCGACCCTGTTCGATCTGCTCACCGCTTATTCCGCGCAGCGCCAGCAGCGCGTGCTGGCCACGGTGCACCTGACCAAGCGCACGGTGTGGTCGCTCTCCGAGGCGCGCGCGTCGCTGGAACGGCTGATCGGCATCGCCGAGGACTGGAGTTGCCTCGACGAATACCTCCTCAATTACGTCGTCGATCCCTCGCAGAAAGCGACCGTGTTTGCCTCGAGCTTTGCCGCAGCGCTCGAGTTGGTGCGGGAAGGCCAGATGGAACTGAACCAGAAAGAGGCGTTCGCGCCGCTGTATTTTCGTAAGCGTCCGCCGCAAGCGTCCGGAGCGATGTCCGCTCCGGAACTCTCGGTCGAGTAAGTGGAAGAAGGAGACCTAGCCATGGCGAGCCTCGCGGAAAAGCGCATGGAAGATACCGAGGAACATTCCGTCGATTCCACGACCGAGCCTGAAGCGCGGCCGGAGGAATTGCGGCTGCTGGAAGCGCTGTTGTTCGCCTCCGCCGAGCCGATCGATCAGGCGGCGCTGGCCAAGCGCATGCCCGACGGCGTCGACGTCAAGGTCGCCCTGGCGCAACTGCAGGCGGAATACGCCACGCGGGGCGTCAATCTGGTGCGGGTCGCCAACAAATGGACCTTCCGCACCGCCGGCGATTTGGCGTGGCTGATGACGCGCGAGAGCACTGAAACGCGAAGGCTGTCGCGCGCTGCCATCGAGGTGCTCGCGATCATCGCCTATCACCAGCCGGTGACGCGCGCCGAGATCGAGGAAATCCGCGGCGTGATCACCTCCAAGGGGACGCTCGACGTGCTGCTGGAGACCGGCTGGATCCGCCCCCGCGGCCGCCGCAAGACGCCGGGCCGTCCCTTGACCTTTGGCACGACAGAAGCGTTCCTGTCGCAGTTCAGCCTGGAAGCGCTGGGCGATCTGCCGGGCCTGGAAGAGCTGAAGGGCACGGGTCTCTTGGACTCGCGGCTGCCGTCCGGCTTCAGCGTGCCGACCCCGTCGGACGACGTGGCGCTGCGTGAGGACGAGGACCCGCTGGATGCGGGCGACACCCTGGAACTGCTGCTGGCGCCGGCTGCTGACCCCGAGACGCCTAGCGAAGGCTAGGCGCGGACAAAAATATCGAAAACAACCCCATGCAAAGTAAAGCTGGCCCGGCTCGAAGCCAGTTCCACCAGGGCGCCGTTTATTCCTCGAAACCGGATTAACGGTAGCAATAATACGTAGCCGTGACAGCGATTTGCCGCGGCCTAAGTCCTTGTTTTTGACACCTCCCGGGCCTACCTTTCGGCAAAGCTTGGGCCGGATGACGGCCGTCTCTTTTGGAGGGTTGCAGGATGGGTTCGCTTAGCATTTGGCACTGGATCGTCGTGATCGGTGTGGTCCTGCTGTTGTTCGGCCGCGGCAAGATTTCGGACCTGATGGGCGACGTCGCGCAGGGCATCAAGTCCTTCAAGAAGGGCTTGCAGGACGATGACAAACCAGCGGAAAAGCCCGCCGTCGAGCCGACCAAGACGATCGATCACAGCGCGCAGCCCCAGGCCGCACGCACCGATGTCGGCAGCAAGGCTGTCTGACGGTTTGCGGTTGGTTTGAACGCGCCCACCTGGCGCGGACCGGTGCCCAGTGAAGCCACTGTTTGTGGAAGTTCTGGGTTTGTGGAAACTCTGACGCCGGTTGAGAAAAGACGCGGGCCGCCCCAAATCTTGCTAATGAGCTTAATCTTGTTAGTGCGATTTGGATCAGGCGGGGGCGCGTAAGCGGAAATTTTCATGTTCGACATCGGGTGGAGTGAACTGGTCGTCATCGCGGTTGTCGCGCTGATTGCCATCGGCCCGAAAGAGCTGCCGGGCGTGCTGCGCATGGTCGGGCAGTGGATGGGCAAGGCCCGCAAGATGGCCGGCGAATTCCAGGGCCAGTTCCAGGAAGCCATGCGCGAGGCCGAGATGGCCGACCTCAAAAAGAGTTTTGACGAGGTCAAGGACGTCGCGACCGGCATGTCACCGGGCAATCTGATGACCTCGCTGCAAAAGGACGTCGGCGACGCCCTGCAACTCCCTGACCTCGACAAGCCCGTCGACTCGCAGGTGGAGACCTCGATCGCCGAGACCGTCGTTACACCCGAGACCTTGACGCCAACGACTCCGGAAGCACCAACTCCTGAGACCTTCGTCGAGGCGGAGGCTCATCAGGCTGTCGCCGAGCCGTTGATCATTACCCGCGAAGCCGAATCCCGTGAATCCCTTGCCGCCGTGCCGCAGGACATCACGCCGCCGGCGCCCGACGTTCCAAGGGACGCCAAAGCGTCATGAGCGCCGAAGACATCGAGGCCAGCAAAGCGCCGCTGATGGACCACCTGATCGAGCTGCGCTCGCGGCTGATCAAGGCGCTGCTCGCGTTCGGTATTGCCTTCATCTTCTGCTTCTTCTTCGCCAAGCAGATCTACAACGTGCTGGTGTGGCCGTTCGTCTGGGTCGCCGGCCCCGAAAATTCGAAGTTCATCTACACCGCGCTGCTGGAATATTTCCTCACGCAATTGAAGCTCGCTTTGTTCGGCGCCGGCTTCATCTCGTTCCCGATCGTGGCGACGCAGATCTACAAATTCGTGGCACCCGGCCTCTACAAGCACGAGCGCGGCGCGTTCGTGCCTTATCTGGTCGCGACCCCGTTCTTCTTCGTGCTCGGCTCGCTGCTGGTCTATTTCATCGTGCTGCCGATGCTGGTGCGGTTCTCGCTCGGCATGCAGCAGGCCGGCGGCGACGAGACCGCGCAGATCCAGCTGTTGCCTAAAGTGGGCGAATATCTGTCGCTGATGATGGGGCTGATCTTTGCCTTCGGCATCGCGTTCCAGCTGCCGGTGATCCTCACCCTGTTGGGGCGGATCGGCATCCTCACCGCGAAACAGCTGCGCGAAAAGCGCCGCTATTTCATCGTGGTCGCCTTCGTCATCGCCGCCGTGCTGACGCCGCCGGACGTGCTGAGCCAGGCGTCGCTCGCGATTCCCTTGCTGATTCTCTACGAAGGCTCGATCCTCGCGATCGCCGTGGTCGAGAAGCGGGTCGCCGCCGCGGCGGCCAAGACTGCAACCGGGGCGCCGCCTGCCGCCGATCCGGCGGAGTAGGGTTTTTCGGCGACTGCCGCAGATACCGCCGTCATCCCCGGGATGAACGCAATTGCGTTCACCCGTAGGTGCGCGCCCTTGCGCGCCTCGAAGGATGGGCCACCGGCACCTGCTTCACATCCTTCGAGGCTCGCCGAAGAGGCTCGCACCTACGGGTGACGGTCACACATGCCCGTCTTCCAAATTACGCTGGTTCGGGGTACTGGATGCGCGCCTTTACCGGCACGATTCAGGAATGACCCGCCATGCACGACATCAAATCGATCCGCGACAACCCAGCTGCTTTCGACGCCGGACTGAAGCGCCGTGGTCTGGCGCCGCTGTCGTCCTCGCTGCTGGCGATCGACGAACGGCGCCGCGCGGCGATCCTGGCGTCCGAGCAGGCGCAGGCCCGGCGTAATGCGGCGTCGAAGGAAATCGGCGACGCCAAGAAGGCGAAGGATGACGCGCGCGCTTCGAAGCTGATGGCCGAAGTGGCCGAGCTCAAGACCACGATGCCGGGGCTCGAACTTGCCGCGAAATCCGCCGATGAAGAGCTGAACACCGAATTGGCCGCGATCCCGAACCTGCCGCTCGACGAAGTGCCCGATGGCGTCGACGAGCACGGCAATGTGCAGCGTCAGGTATTCGGCAAGGCGCGCCATTATGGTTTTGCGCCGAAGCCGCATGACGATCTCGGCGGCGCGCTCGGCTATATGGATTTCGAGGCTGCGGCGAAACTTTCCGGTGCGCGTTTTGTCGTTCTGAAAAAAGGTCTGGCGCGGCTGGAGCGCGCGATCGGCCAGTTCATGCTCGATCTTCACACAGGCGAGCACGGTTATGCCGAAATTAATCCGCCGTTGTTGGTGCGTGACAATGTGATGTTTGGAACTGGTCAACTTCCGAAGTTTGAAGATGATCAATTCGAAGCGCTCGCCGAGCTTCGGAAGCTCCAGTACGTCTACGCAATGAAGCGAGCACGTTTGGAGGAAGCGCAAGTCGCTGATGGCGAACTCGATGCAGTGGGAAAATTGCTCGGCGTATCTATGCAAAATGCAATAGCGCAGGGACTTGATGTTAGTTGGGCGAGGGAAACCTTTGAGGCACTCAGGGACCAGTTTCGTGCACATGCGGAACGTTTCCGTTCGCATTCGAAGGAGTTCGAGGACTTATCTCAAGAATTTGTCGCTCTCGGTCAAAGCGGCAAAGGGCGACTATTTCTCATCCCGACCGCCGAAGTATCGCTCACCAACCTCGTCCGCGAATCCATCGTCGACGACAAGGAATTGCCGATGCGGTTGACCGCGCTGACGCCGTGCTTTCGCGCGGAAGCCGGTGCTGCCGGCCGCGATACCCGCGGCATGATCCGTCAGCATCAATTCACGAAAGTGGAATTGGTCTCGATCACCACACCGGAGACCAGCAAGGACGAGCATGAGCGCATGCTCGCCTGTGCGGAAGAGGTGTTGCGGCGGCTCGATCTGCATTACCGCGTCATGACGCTGTGCGCCGGCGATATGGGTTTCTCCGCGCAGAAAACCTACGACATTGAAGTGTGGATGCCAGGACAATTTTCGAGTCAGGGTGACGGCGGCGCGTACCGCGAAATCTCCAGCTGTTCGGTGTGCGGCGACTTCCAGGCACGGCGCATGGACGCGCGCTATCGCGGGCCCGACGGCAAGCCGCGTTTCGTGCATACGCTGAACGGCTCCGGCACCGCGGTCGGCCGCGCGCTGATCGCCGTCATGGAAACCTACCAGCAGCAGGACGGCTCGATTGCGGTACCCGACGTGTTGCAGCCCTATATGGGCGGCCTCAAAGTGATCGAAAAGGCAAATTAATTCATATATTTCAGCTACTTAATTTCTAGCCTGCTCGCGCTGTCTAACGTACGTCTAATAACCCAGAATGGACGGTGGTGGACGCGGACCCTCTCGACCCCGCGACCGTTGTCGTCACCGCCGCCGCCGAACACGCCGCGGCCGGCCGAATCGCAGATCCTTCAGGTAGGCGCGGCACAGTCTGCAATGGCGCCAGCGGTTCATGACGGCACCACCTTCCGCTTCTTTGGCCCGACCTGCTCCCTGAGGCGGAGTTCGTAGAGCCGATCTGAAACGCGATCATAGAAGTCGATGCCGCTATCTTCGATGGCCTTCCGCAGTTTGACGTTCAGGGATTGGTCCTCTTCGGACCGATTCCATGCGTACCAGTCGTCGATATGCTCGATGACGCCGGCGTGCACCTCGACGCCTTCCCTGATCCAGCAACCGGCGAACACGCTCCATCCCATGGAATGCATGGTCGCGATGTACTGATCGGGGGTGATCGGCCCCACGAGCGGTGGTTGAGCTTGGACCGGCGCGGCTGATAGCGTCGCCACGGCGACCGGGGTGCTCGCCATGACCGCGGCAAGGCGGCCGAGGATTGATCTTCTGCTGTGCATGGCGATCACTCCCCCGCCTTTCCACACCGCTCAAAACCCTCTCTGCGATAGCGCGCCTGCAGATCCCGGATCATGTCAATCAAGTGATACACGGCGAAGTGCGCGACGCTGTCGACGTCCTTGCTCGCTCCCGGCCAGTCAGCTTCCATGACCGCGTCGTGTGCCAGCGTGGCCATGTTATTGATGTCGCAGATAAACGGCTCCATCGCCAAATAAGCCGCTGCGTGTCGCTCCGTCAGCTCTGCCCTCTCGGCGTCAGTGAGAGGTTCGGGTGATGCAATTTGAGGCGCAAGTCGTCGTGGCGTGCTATGCACGCTGTCAGCC
>JACDAG010000296.1 GCA_013695565.1 Bradyrhizobium sp. | reverse complement strand
ATCGATCCCCGCCATGGTTTTGAACAGCTCGCCCGCCATGTGATACGGCGTGCCCTGTCCGGACGACGCATAGTTCAACTTGCCGGGTTGCGAGTTGGCCAGCGCGATGAATTCCTGCAGCGTCTTTGCCTGGACGGAGGGGTGGATCACGATCACGAGGTCGGAATAGTTGACCGGCGCGATCGGCGCGAGATCGCGCATCAGCTCATATTTGCGCTGCGGCACCAGCGACTCGTTGGCGGTCTGGGTGTTCGACATCATCAGCAGCGTGTAGCCGTCCGGTGGCGACTTGGCCGCTTCGACGGTACCGATGACGCCGCCGGCGCCGGTGCGGTTCTCGATCACGAAGGGCTGGCCAAAACTCTCCTGCAGGATGCTGCCGATCTGGCGGGCGGTGACATCAGCAGGGCCGCCCGCACCGAAGGGCACGATCACGCGGACCGGTCGGGAGGGGTAGTCCTGCGCCAGACTGGTTGTCGCAAGAATAGCCTGTGTCACGAAAAGCGTTGCCGCCAGCGCAAGCGCCAATCTCAAGCGCATCATTTCCACCTCCCGAACCCAGTCTTGTTCTGTCTGGCCTGTTGCCGGCCCCTCTGGCTTCGGGAGAAGTGTAGCGATCCGCACGGTGATCGCCAGCCCCTTCAGGTGCGACATTCGTCGCGTTACCGGCTTGTTTGACCAAGCTCCGAAAGGGCCCTTCTCCGATTTGACGTATTGCATCAATCAAGCCGCAACCACCTTCATCATCGACGCAGCGCGCACCGTGGCCAACGCAAATAGAATCATTGAGAGTGGCGGCAACTGGTTGCTTCAACCTGGACGCTGCTGCGAGGAGTTTGAAATGAGGTTCTACCCCTGCATGGCTGTTGCTGCCCTTCTGCTCGTCAACAGTGGCGCCGTCACCATTGCTCAGACCCTTCCGGCCTATATGGCGCCGATCTCGGGTAAATCCGCAACAACGGCTTCGGATATTGCGACCAAGGACATGCTGGCGCTCAACACCGGCATGTTCGAGCTTTATGGCGATGCAGCAAAGATCTTCCAGAAGAATATCCTGAGCAAGCATCCGGTGATCCTTGGCCTGTTCTCGGGCGCCGGCGGACGGATGGTCCTTTACCGGCCGGGCGTGGCGCCGACGGACGCACCGCAAGTGCCGATCGTCTACCAATTGCTGAAGTCGGTCGGCCACAGCACGATGGCGCTGGCTGAAGTGGTCGGACCCTATGTCGATAATCCCGACGACAAGTCCTGGCGTGGCTCGATGCTGGCCTACCGCAGCCGGATGCAATCGGCGCTCGATGGACTCGACGCCACGCCGATGGAACCCGGTTGGCGCGACAACAACCGGACCATTCTGCAAAACAACCTCGCCTTTATGGATGAGTGCGTTGCCAAGGGTGTCATTCCCTTCGCCACGCTCGAAGCCTTCGGCAAGAAGCAGGCGCCGTATCTGGCGAAGAACGTGACATGGGCGGCCCAGACGCAGGTTGGACACTGGATGACGGTCTTGGCCGACTGGAAGAAGCAGCTTGGCGCCGACTGGGACAAGACCTATGCGGCGAGCAACACGATCTATGTGGCGCGCCAGAACAACGTGCTGTTCAGCGTCCTGGCGCAATTCTTCGGCCCCGACGCGATCAATAACCGACTGCTCTTGATCGAGACGATTTCCTTCACGACGACGCCCACGGAAATGCTGGAATCGTTGACCCGCATCATCGCCGACCGTTCGGTCGGTTCGCTGTTCTTCGGCAATTACCATCTGATGGATTTCGAGTTGATGGGGGGCGATGCACGTGTCGCGATCGCGGCCGAGACCAGCAAGCGCGGCATGACGACGTTCCTGCCGCCCGCGGTTCCATTCGGCTCGAAGCAATGGCCGGCACTGGTGACGTCTGGGCCGGGCCCGGCATCTATCGCCGACCTGAAGTAGTTTCGCAGGACATGTGCAGCCGGTTTGAGAACCGGCTGCCGTCCTCTATTGTTTGACGACGAATCAATTTGCATCCGTCGTCGGATCCCTTCGTGTGCGTCGACTATTGCTGCTTCGATATGCGGATGACAGCGTAGACCAACAGGTGGAAGCATGCGGCCCTCGCGACGCGAGTTTGTAAAGTGGGTGTCGGCGAGCGGCATTGCCTTCAGCCTGTCGCGGCTGGGATCGGCGGAAGCCGCCGGGTTGCCACCACGCGCGGTGCTTCCGGGACGCGAGGGCTGGAATCCTGCGGCCAAAGGTGCCGGCCGGGTTGACGGCGTCGCCAAAGTGACCGGTGCGAAACTCTACGCATCTGATTTCCGTGCGTCCGACCTGCCAGGATGGCCGCAAAGCACGTCGCACGCGATCCTGGTTCGTGCGCCCGATGCCACGCGAGTCTACACAGGCATGGATCTGGCGCGGCTGAGCGGTGCGCTCAAGCCGTCGGTGGTGGTGACCGCGGCGGACCTCAACAAGATCGGCACGCGTGTTCCCGAATTCTATACCGGCGACCTGTTCTGTCCGGTCGGCACGACGCCGATCTATATGGGGCAGCCGGTCGCACTGTTGATCTTCGAGACGTTCGACGCCTTCGACCAGGCCCGACTGGCGTTGCGTGATGGCACGTTCGTCAAGTTCGGCGAGGAAACCGGCCCCGTCGCGTTGCCAAACTACGGCGCCAACCGCTTCACGCGGGTGGCTGGCGCAACGCCCGATGCGCCCGATGTCTATTCGCCGATCCTGGCCGGCTGGGTCAGCC
>JACDAG010000283.1 GCA_013695565.1 Bradyrhizobium sp. | reverse complement strand
CCCTACGAAGCTCGCAAAACAAAACGGCGGCCCCGAGAGGCCGCCGATCGCTATTGGTTCGTCATTGCGAGCCACCGGGTCGCGCGAATGCGCGCCCGATGACAGGCTCCGCGAAGCAATCCATCTCACCAGATCAAGAAAGAATGGATTGCTTCGTCGCTTGCGCTCCCTTGCGCAAACGCTTTGCGTTTGTCGCAGGCAATGACGGAATTTGACGCTACTAGCCAGCCGGGCCGGCGTCCTCGAGGATCGGGCCGAACAGTTCCCAACGCTCGCCGTTGAACTTCATCATCTGCAGCTGCTTGTTGACGCGGTAGTCGTTGGGGCCGGTGTTGATCTTCATGCCGGGCAAGCCGAGGTCGAGCACGACGTCCTTCAACGAGGCCGCCTGCTTCATCACGTTTTCGCGGGTCAGGTCGTCACCGCACTGTTTGAGCACCTGCACCAGGAGTTGAGCGGTCGAATAGCCGTAGGTATTGACCGTGTTCATCTTGTCGCCTTCCGGGAAGTACTTCGCCATGAAGTCGAGATATTTCTGCAGGCCCGCATCGCCCTTCCAGGTCGGATCGGCCGGATCCTTGCCGTAGTTGACGCTGATCACGCCCTTCGACGCTTCGAGGCCCGCCGGCTGCAGCGTGGCGCTCACCGGGCTGGCGTTGATGTCGAGGATGTGCACCGGCTTCCAGTTGAGTTCGTGGATCTTCCGGATCGCCTGCGCTGCCTGCTTCGGCGTCGTGGCGCTGTAGAACAGGGTCGCGCCGGCATCCTTGATCTTCAACACCTGCGAATCGATGGTCGGATCGGAGACTTCGTAGGAAGCCTCGGCAACGATCATCTTGGCCGCTTTGTCGCCGAGGCCCGCCTTCAGCCCGTTGATATAGTCCTTACCCAGATCGTCGTTCTGGTAGAGAATGCCGATCTTGGCATCCGGATGTTCTTTCAGGATGTAGGTGCCGTAGATGCGACCCTCGACGAAGTAGTTCGGGTTGTAGCCCATGGTCCAGGGGAAGTTCTTCGGGTCGGTGAACTTCGACGCGCCGGTGGCGGCGAACAGCTGCGGCACCTTCTTGCCGTTGAGATATTTCTGCACGGCGGCATTCGCCGCGGTTCCGATCACCTGGAAAGTGAGAAGCACTTCATCGCTCTCCACGAGCTTGCGGATCTGCTCGACCGTCTTCGGCGGGCTGTAGGCGTCGTCATACTGGATCAGATTGATCTTGCGGCCGTTGATGCCGCCCTGATCGTTGATCATCTTCATGTAGGCGGCCTGCGTCTTGCCGATATTGGCATAGACGGAATAGGCGCCCGAGAACGGGACGGTCTGGCCGATCTTGATTTCGGTATCGGTCGCGCCGGTGTCGTATTTCTTCTGCGCGTAGGCCGATGACGCCGACAGCGCAACCGCGAGCGCCGTGCCGGTGACGAGATGGAAAATACCATTCCTCATAATGCGTGTTCCCTCATGTGTTTTGATTGAGCCGACGGTCTTGGTCCGGGCCTTGATCGACTGAACGGACGCCATCGCTTGCCACGATAGTGGCGGAACGGATGCTGCAATGCAAGGCGAGGTTGCGAAAAGACCTGCGATCTCAGTCCCGCCCCAGCGCGATTAAATCGGAGGCAGCCGATACGTTCTGCACAAAACGAATCCACGCGTCCACATTCGCGTATCGGAATGAGGCAACGTTGCGTATCGGAACCCGCAAGGGATACCGACCAAGAATGGCTGAGCAGGTAAGCGCGCTTACGCCAGCCAGAGCAGGATCAATGCAAGTGCGGCGGGCGCCGCCTGCACATACAGGATCCGGCGGCTGACGGTCGCAGCACCGTAAACACCGGCCACGATCACGCAGAGCAGGAAGAAGGCCTTGATCTGGAATGCGAAGCCCGGGTTGCTGTGGAACAGGCCCCAGACCAGGCCGGCGGCGAGGAAGCCGTTATACAGCCCCTGATTGGCGGCCAGCACCGTCGATTCCGTTGCCTTCTCGATCGTGTTGCGGAAGGTCTTCAGGCCCAGCGGCTTGGTCCAGAGAAACATCTCCAGCACCAGAAAATAGACATGCAGCGCGGCGACCACCGCGACCAGGCAATTGGCGATCATGTTCATGTGGCGGCCCCCAACCGACAGCGGAATTCGGGTGGACGCTAGCACGCTTGCGGTGAAAAGCGCGGCGGTGTGCCGATAATTTCAGGAAAATGATGACGTCCGAAAACCGCGAGACAGCCCGGGCGCGATATCGGATGCTTCGGTCGAACGGCAGCATGAGGAATGGGAATGCGTACCGACAGGACATACGGCACCGTCAGCGTTGACCGCCGCAAGGAAATGAGCGGCCTGGAATTCGTCCAGGGGCTCGCCGATGGCACGCTGCCCCTTAACACGATCGCGCGGACCCTTGGTTATGACGTCTCCGAAGCGGCGAACGGGCGCGTTGTCGTTACCGCCGAGCCGAGCGACGACCTGCTCAATCCAGCCGGCACCGTGCATGGCGGCTTCGCGGCCACGCTGCTCGATAGCTGCATGGGACTGGCGGTTCAATCGACCCTGGAAAAAGGCTTCGGCTCGACGACGCTGGAGTTCAAGATATCGCTGGTGCGACCGATTACGCTGGAGACCGGAACGATCAAGGCCGAGGGCCTTGTGTTAAGCAGCGGCCGGCGGGTCGGCACCGCGGAGGGCCGGATCACGGACGGCAAGGGCCGTTTGCTGGCGCATGGCACCACGACCTGCCTGATTTTCGAAAGCTGAGCGGGCAACCGGCGCGCAAAGCGTGAGACATGTTTCTCGCGATAGGGGATGATTTCCTGATGGATATGGACCGCACCGCTTGCTATCGCGCGATCTCGACCCGCGATATCAGGTTCGACGGACGGCTGTTCGTCGGCGTCAAGACCACCGGCATCTACTGCCGGCCGATCTGCCCGGCGCGCACGCCGAAATTCGAGAACGTGTCGTTCTATGCGTCGGCAGCCGCGGCGCAAGAGGCCGGCTTTCGCCCCTGCCTGCGCTGCCGGCCGGAAGTGTCGCCCGAACTGGCGTTCTGGCGCGGCAGCTCCAACACGGTTTCGCGCGCGCTGGCGCTGATCGAATCCGGCGGACTCGATGACGACGATGTCGAAGGTCTCGCCAACCGGCTCGGCGTCGGTGCGCGGCAATTGCGGCGGCTGTTCCGTCAGCATGTCGGCGCCTCGCCGATCGCGGTGGCCCAGACCCGGCGGGTGCTGCTCGCCAAGCAATTGATCCACGAAACCTCGCTGCCGATGGCCGAGGTCGCCCTGGCGTCGGGCTTCAACAGCGTGCGCCGTTTCAACGAAACTTTTTTGGAGTTGTTCGGACGTCCGCCGGCTGCTTTGCGTCATGGCCGCGGCAAGACGATGCGTGAAGCCGGCGCGCTGTCGGTGCGTCTCGCTTATCGCCCGCCCTATGATTGGGATGCGATGCTGTCGTTCCTCAGTGCGCGCGCGATTCCGGGTGTCGAAATCGTCGCCGGCGACAACTACCGTCGCAGCATTGCGATTGGTGAAAATTGTGGCGTGATCAGCGTTACGCCCGCGGCGAAAAACCGGATCGATGTCCGGGTGCGTTTCCCCGATATGGCCGCGTTGCCACAGATCATCGCGCGGGTGCGCCGGGTGTTCGATCTCGCTGCCGATCCCGATACGATCGGGGCGCATCTCGCACTCGATCCGATGCTGGCGCCACTGGTCGCTGCGCGGCCGGGCCTGCGCGTGCCCGGGGCATGGGACGGCTTCGAACTCGCGGTGCGCGATCTTCGGCCAGCAGACCACGGTTCCGGCCGCGACCAGGCTGCTCGGCAAACTGGTGCAGGCCTTTGGCGATCCGCTGCCGGCGACGATGCAGGAGAGCGTAGGTCTCAGCCATCTGTTTCCTGCGGTCGCGCGGATCGCCTCCGCCGACCTGACGGTGCTTGGGATGCCCGGCGCGCGGGCGATGGCGGTGGCCTCGCTGGCGCAGGCGATTGCCGCCGATCCCGCGATCTTCAGCCGCGGCGCCAGTCTCGAAGATGCGATTGTGAAACTGCGTTCTCTACCGGGCATAGGCGAATGGACCGCGCAATACATCGCGATGCGTGAGCTCCGCGAACCCGACGCGTTTCCTGCCGCCGACATCGGCCTGCTACGCGCGATGGCCGACGAACAGGGGCGACGTCCGTCGCCATCCGAATTACTGACGCGCAGCGAGCGCTGGCGGCCATGGCGCGCCTATGCGGCGCTGCATCTGTGGGCGGCTGGTGCCCCGCATCCCGTCTTGTCCGGAAAAATCGATGCCCGCGAAGCCGCCTGAAACCTTTGGCCTCGGCCGGCTGCAAACGCCAATCGGCACGGCGCTGCTGGTGACCGACATCGACGGGGTGCTGCGCGCGCTGGACTGGGAAGAACACGAGCCGCGCATGCGCGACTTGCTGCGGCTGCAGTATGGCGCGGTGGCTCTGCAAGAGGCGCGGTCGCCGAGAGAACTCAAATCGGCGCTGACGGCGTATTTCAAGGGCGATCTCGATCGCCTCAACACGATCAAATGGCGCGTCGCAGGTACGCCGTTCCAGCAAAAGGTCTGGACGGCATTGCCGAAGATCCCTGCCGGGACGACGATGAGCTACGGCGCGCTGGCCGCCAAACTGAACGCGCCAAACGCCATGCGCGCGGTCGGTCATGCCAACGGCTCCAATCCGATCAGCGTCGTCGTGCCCTGTCACCGCCTGATCGGTACCAACGGTTCGCTGGTGAAATATGGCGGCGGGCTGGAGCGGAAGCGGTGGTTGCTCGAGCATGAGGGTGTCAAGGTCAAGTGATCGCGCCAAGCCGTCATTGCGAGCCACCGGGTCGCGCGAATGCACGCCCGATGACAGGCTCCGCGAAGCAATCCATCTCTCTGCGAAAATGAAAGAATGGATTGCTTCGTCGCTTCGCTCCTCGCAATGACGACGCTCCTCCATATGTCAGGTCCGTAAATCGCCAGACAGTCTGCCGCGACGTCCGTAGCGTCTCCCCGCATTCCAACTACGGAGACGAAAATGACAGACGCAGAGATTCAGGAATTTGTGACGCGGTTTGCCGCCGCCTGGGCGGCGCGGGACGGCAAGGCCTTTCTCGACCTCTGGCACCCCGAAGGCTCGCTGCATACGCCGCTGGTGGGCCGGCGGGTGGCGGGCAACGAACTCGACCGGCTGATGGAGGTGCAGACCACGGCGGCGCCGGATTTCGTCTGGCAATTGCTGGACTGGACCTCGCGCGGCGACGTCGTGATCATCGAATGGCAGACCACGCGCAACGTCAACGGTGCCAGGTTCGATTGGCGCGGCGTCGACAAGTTCCGCATCCAGAACGGCAAGATCATCGAGGAGCGGGTCTATACCGACACCGCGCCGCTGCGCGCGTTCCGCAAGGGCGAGAAGCTGGAGCCAATTACGCAGTTCTGAAG
>JACDAG010000252.1 GCA_013695565.1 Bradyrhizobium sp. | reverse complement strand
GGGCGTATATTTGCCGGATGGTCATTCGCTTTCGGGCTCATCCCCGGGGCGGTTGATCGGGATCGTCAGGGTTGCAGCCCGGGCGGTCCCACTAATTCGTATCCTTGGCGGCCCCGCCGGGATTCGGACCCGGACCTCCCAGCCTGTAAAAGCGAGCGTCCTACCGTTAGACTACAGGGCAATATTGAAGCCGATTGCAGGGCCGTTGCGTTCCTTATTCAGGGGAGATCGCAGCGGCCCTTCCTTTTTCCACCCCAGTCGCTCGGCCAGCGCGACAGGGGCTCTCGACCCTTCTTGTCATAGCCCGTCCTTTCTTGAGTATAACATACGGACGAGTCGCCAACCGCGCAAGTAGAATTTTGAGTTAGCATTCAAATTTCTTCTCTTGACCTAACTCTCATCCCATGAGATAGGATAGGGCAAAGAGGAGTTATCGCCATGGCCAAGCTTCGAAGCCCGAATTACCCCAATTTTGATTTGCAGGGTGCTCTGACGCTAGCTGAGAAAATTTATGCGAAAGACGGGCGCAACAAAGTATCCCGGTCTACCTTGGCCGCGCATCTGGGGCATGAAAGCTTGAGCGGCCCAGCTCTTGGTAAGATCGGAGCAATGCGTGCCTATGAACTGCTTGAAGGCTCAGGCGACGAATTGCGGGTGAGCGAAGACGCGATAACTGCAATGAAGGCTCCGCGTGACGCTGACGTTCGGAAGGATGCCTTGGCGCGCCTTGCTATGCGACCGCCGCTATTTCAGGCTATTCGCGAGGAGTATCCCACTCCGCCGAGCCTCGAAAATCTCCAATTCTGGCTTATTCGACAGGGTTTTTCAGAGGCGGCGGCTGCGATTGCGGCAAAATCTTATCTCAACACGATCTCGCTTGTAGAGGAGATGAATATTGAATATAATCTAAGTCAGGGTGGAGAACCGGCACCGAATGTGAATCCGCCTGAGCAGATTGCCTTAAAGGCTGCGGTGCCTAATTCGATCGGTAAGACCATGGCAGGAGAGCGAGAATTGACCACCGGGCTATTGGCAAAGGATGCCAGTTTTCGGCTGATCGTGACGGGCAATATCGGCGTGAAGGAAATCGAGCGGCTGATTAAAAAGCTCGAACTCGACAAAGAGATTCTGGCCGATCAGGACAATGACGAGCCTGAGTTTATGAAATGAAAGGAGGCCGCCAACTGAGGCGGCCTCGCTATCACAACGACCCTTAGCTTCATCTGCGACGAGGAGGCTTGTCCATCGTAGATTGGTTAGGTTGACCAACTCGACGAGTATCGACAGCGCCACCCCTGGGGCGGGCGTTGTTATTGCTTAGCACCCTTTCCGATTCCTCACGATTAAATTTATCCGAGGCCGATTCCTTTTTGCCTCCGCCGCCCGAGTCATTTGCGGCGACTGCAAAACCACTAGACAAAATGACCATCAAGACTGCCGGAGTGATACGCTTCATTGTGACCTCCTCGGTTAGACTGTTTTCCACGTTACCGCCAAAATAGGCCACTGCGTATTTCAAACTAGGCCACTAGGGGTCGAAACAGGCCAGTACCGGCCATCGCAAAAGAACATATTGCGAACAGAGAACAAACGTGGTACATACTTTCCACCAACAGCCGATTCCTTCAGACCCCGCCGTCCGTTTGTCCCGCTAGCGAATCCCCGCCATAAGGAGCACCCATGTCTGCCTCTGCCCTGCGTATCGTCGAAGGATCCTCCATGGATAAGACCAAGGCCCTGGCCGCGGCGCTCTCTCAGATCGAGCGTCAGTTCGGCAAGGGTTCCGTGATGAAATTGGGCAAGAACGACCGCTCGATGGACATCGAGACGATTTCCTCGGGCTCGCTCGGACTGGACATCGCGCTCGGCGTCGGCGGCCTGCCGCGCGGGCGGGTGGTTGAAATCTACGGGCCGGAATCCTCAGGCAAAACCACGCTGGCACTGCACACGGTGGCCGAGGGCCAGAAGAAGGGCGGCATCTGCGCCTTCATCGACGCCGAACACGCGCTCGATCCGGTCTATGCCCGCAAGCTTGGCGTCAACATCGACGAACTCCTGATCTCGCAGCCCGACACCGGCGAGCAGGCGCTGGAAATCTGCGACACGCTGGTGCGCTCCGGTGCGGTCGATGTGCTGGTGATCGATTCTGTCGCCGCACTGGTGCCGAAAGCCGAACTCGAAGGCGAGATGGGCGATGCGCTGCCCGGCCTGCAGGCGCGGCTGATGAGCCAGGCGCTGCGCAAGCTCACCGCCTCGATCAACAAATCCAACACCATGGTGATCTTCATCAACCAGATCCGTATGAAGATCGGGGTGATGTACGGCTCGCCGGAAACCACCACCGGCGGCAATGCGCTGAAATTTTACGCCTCCGTCCGCCTCGACATCCGCCGTATCGGTGCCATCAAGGAGCGCGACGAAGTCGTCGGCAACCAGACCCGCGTCAAGGTTGTGAAGAACAAGCTGGCGCCCCCGTTCAAGCAGGTCGAATTCGACATCATGTATGGCGAGGGCGTCTCCAAGATGGGCGAGATTCTCGACCTCGGCGTCAAGGCCGGCATTGTCGAGAAATCCGGCGCCTGGTTCTCCTATGACAGCCAGCGGCTCGGGCAAGGGCGTGAGAACTCGAAGGCGTTCCTCAAGGCCAATCCCGACATGACCGCGAAGATCGAGGTCGCGATCCGCCAGAACTCCGGTCTGATCGCTGAACAGATTCTCGCAGGCTCGCCCGAGCGCGACGCCGATGGCGAAGAGCCGGACGACGCCGCGGAGGCGTGAGACTTTCCGAGACCTGGTCCCGCGTGATCTGAGTTTCGACGTAGCGGGCGTTGAGGACGTTGAGTTGCCGACGTCTTCGGCGCCCGTTTTGTGTTGTGTAGTGGGCAGCGAGCATGACGCGTTTGATTTTGACATCGAGCGATTCGGCAGGCGGATGTCTGCTCGGCGCCGGCGTCGGCGATATCGTGATTCCGCTCGGCTTCCGGTTCGTCTGGGACGCGTTGCCGTCTGACGCGAAGCTGGAAGCGATGCTGGGGCCGGGCTCGCTGGATCATTTCCCCCAGCACCGGCTTGGTGAGTTTCATCCAAAAGAGGTGGGGCCGCTTGATCTCTGCGAGCGTTGTGAAAGCGTGCAGTTGTGGTTCGATCCGACGCCGAACGCACAACTCATGCTCGTCCAACTTCTGGATTGCCTCGGGTCGCGTGAGAATATCGTTTCGAAGTTGACCTTGTTCCAGGCGGACGTCGACATTGGCGGACAACGTCCGGAGAGGCTTTCCGAATGGAAGCCGGTGGGTGTCAAAATCCGGAATGAGCATCTCGAAGTCGCCAGCGTGGCATTGCAGGCGTATCGACAGCCGACGCCGCAGCGCTGGGTTGATGTGCTCGACAAGGACATCAAGGTGCTGCCGCAGCTTCGACAGACCGTGCTGGAATTACTCGAAGAACTTCCGATGCCCGCGACCGGGCTGGGCGCGACCGAAATGCGGATGCTTGAATTGATCGCGGCGGGTGACGCAACGCCGTTTGACGTTTTCCCGGGTCACCAAAAGCGTAATACGCGACGCGTGTTCGACTATTGGGAGGTCGGATTGCTGCTGGACGGGCTCGCTGGCGGTCGATCGCCCGCCGTGGCCGGTCTCGACGGAGGACCGTTCACCGATGAGATGCATGCCGACAAGAGCCGCCTCGCGCGCTACAAGCAAAGCAAGCTATCGCTGACAACGCTCGGCCAAGCAGTTTTGGCGGGTACCGAGGATTTCAGCCGGCACAACCCCGTCCACCGCTGGTGGGGCGGGACGGAATTGACCAATGACAATTTATGGCGCTGGGCTCCGGCGAACCGTACGTTGATCGCGCCTTGAGCAACGTGCCGCGCCGTTGATAAGGTTTAGATGTTGAGTTGCCGCGTCTCTGGTGCCTCATTCGTCGAATTGGCCAGATCCATGAAACCTTTGATCCTAGCTGGCCAGTACGGCTCAAATTTCGAAGCTTCGGGGCGGACTGAGGCGCCGGTCATATTCCTGTTCCGCTTTGTAGACGGAAAGTTGCCGTCTCCGGAAGAGCTTGCATTCTACGTTACGGCGCAGACGGAGCAGCACGGTCCGGGCCACTGGTCGGTCTATACGTTCCGCTGGCATCGCCAGCATGACAGCCTTAAGGCCCTCAGCCTGGTCGAAGCCTGTCGGCCGTTCGAGACCGTCGAGCTGTGGTTCGATCCGGCCCCGAACGATCAGTTGCAATTGGTCTGGATGCTGGATCTTCTCGGTTCCCATCCGGAGATCGCAGCCAAGTTGAAGGTGCGGCTTGTCGATCTCGATCTACTCACGTTGCAGCCGGAACAACTCGCGAAATGGAAGCTGCCTGCCATCGACGTCACCGAGAGTGAGATAGAGACGGCGCGCATGGCATGGCAGGCGTATCGATCTGCGACGCCAGAGGCCTGCTTCGATTTGCTGGCCAAGGATTTGAGCGCGCTGCCCTTGTTGAGGCCAGCCTTGCTTGACCTGCTTGAAGAGCTGCCTTCCCACGCGACGGGACTCGGCGCGACGGAAATGCGGTTGCTGGAACTTATTGCGCGAGGCTACACGCTCACGAATGCGTTGTTCTATCTCTCGTCAGTTCGGCAGCGGCGGGTCTTCAACACCCGGGAAATCGGTTTCCTGCTTGAAGGCCTGGCGCACGGCCCCCAATCCAGCGATAGCGGGCCTTGACGATGAGTTGCGCACGCTTGACAGGGAGAAACATCGCGACCGCGCCGAGGCTTACCGGCGCAGCCTTCTGTCACTGACCGAACTCGGTTGGGCAATCGTCGCACACAAGGAAGATTTCAGCCGCTACAACCCGATCGATCGCTGGTGGGGCGGCACCAGGCTGACCAATGATTGTCTGTGGCGCTGGAATCCGGCGCTCGTCGCGCCTCCGCCATCCCGGCCTTTATCGACTTTTGTGCCAGGGCTCACAACCTACCCGTCTCGTGAGTCGCTTTGATCGACGCGTACTTGCCGACGCCAACGCCGTCCACCGCCAACGCCGTCCACGATGCGCAACGACCGGCGGGCATGAGCACACCAGACTTGTAGGATGGGTATCGCTACGCTCCACCTATCCTACGGGAGTCGACACATCGCAAATGTCGATGCGTGTGCCGGCTAACGATGCGTATCGCTTCGCTCCACCCATCCTACACTAGCGACGCAGCTCATTCCGCCGCTTGCGCGTAATCCTCGATCGGGGGGCACGAGCACACCAGATTGCGATCGCCATAGACGTTGTCGACGCGACCGACGGGGCACCAGTATTTATCCGTCCGCGAGGTGCCGGCCGGGAAGCAGCCCTCCGCGCGGCTATAGGCGCGGGCCCAGGCATCGTCGGCGATGTCATGCACGGTGTGCGGGGCGTGGCGCAATGGCGACGCCTCGATCTTCCAGCGGCCGTGTTCAACCTCGGCGATCTCGTTGCGGATCGCGATCATCGCGTCGCAAAAACGATCCAGCTCCGCCTTCGATTCCGACTCGGTCGGTTCGATCATCAGCGTGCCCGGTACCGGAAAGCTCATGGTCGGGGCGTGGAAGCCGTAATCGATCAGCCGTTTGGCGATGTCGTCGACGGTGACGCCGCTGGTCGCTTTCAGCGCACGCGGATCGACGATGCATTCATGCGCGACGCGGCCTTTTGCGTTTTTGTAGAGCACCGGAAAATGCGGATCGAGTTTGGTCGCGATGTAATTGGCGTTGAGGATCGCGGTTTCGGTGGCGCGCGTGAGGCCTTCGCCGCCCATCATCAGGATGTAGATGTAGGAAATCGTCAGGATCGACGCCGAGCCGAACGGCGCCGCCGACACCGGCCCGACCGGATGCGGCGCAGCACCGTCGGTCGCGGGATGGCCCGGCAGGAACGGGGCGAGGTGCGCTTTGACGCCGATCGGTCCCATGCCGGGACCGCCGCCGCCGTGGGGAATGCAGAACGTCTTGTGCAGATTGAGATGGCTGACGTCGGCGCCGTAATCGCCGGGCCGCGACAGGCCGACTTGCGCATTCATGTTGGCGCCGTCGAGATAGACCTGTCCGCCATGGCTGTGCACGATGTCGCAGATATCGCGGATATGCTCCTCGAACACGCCGTGCGTCGAGGGATAGGTGATCATCACGGCGGCGAGGTTTTTGGAATGCTTCTCCGCCTTGGCGCGGAGATCGTCGACGTCGACGTCGCCTCTGCTGTCACAGGCGGTCACGACGACTTCCATGCCGACCATCGCGGCGGACGCCGGATTGGTGCCGTGCGCGGATGACGGGATCAGGCAGATCTTGCGATGCGGCTCGCCGCGCGCGGCATGATAGCCGCGGATCGCCAGCAGCCCGGCATATTCGCCCTGCGCGCCGGAATTCGGCTGTAGCGAGATCGCGTCATAGCCTGTGATGTCGCACAGCCATTGCTCAAGCCGCGTGAAAAGCGCGTGATAACCCCTGGCCTGCTCAGTGGGCGCAAACGGATGCAGGCTGCCGAACTCGGGCCAGGTCAGCGGGATCATTTCAGCGGTCGCGTTGAGCTTCATGGTGCAGGAGCCCAGCGGAATCATCGCGCGGTCGAGTGCGAGGTCGCGGTCGCTGAGCTTGCGCATGTAGCGCAACAGTTCGGTCTCCGAGCGGTGGGCGTGGAACACCGGATGGGTCAGGAAGGCGGTAGCGCGTGTCAGTTCGACGGGAAGCGCATCGCATGTGCCGGCGTCGACTTCGGCGTAAGAAAGCTTTCTGCCGAACGCGCGCCATACCGCTTCGATGACGCCAGGCGTCGTGGTCTCGTCCACGGCAATCCCAAGCATGCCGTCGCCAATGCGCAGATTGATTTTCTCGGCACGCGCGCGGGCGACGATGTCCTCCTGCTTGGCGCCGGCCGCCACCGTGATCGTGTCGAAGAAATGTTGCGATGCCGGCGCAAAGCCGAGCTTGCTCAATCCCGCCGCCAGCACGGCGGCGCGGCGGTGCACCTGGCGTGCGATATAAGTCAGGCCTTCGGGGCCGTGATAGACCGCATACATCGAGGCGATCACCGCCAGCAGCACCTGCGCGGTGCAGATGTTGGAGGTCGCCTTTTCGCGGCGGATGTGCTGCTCGCGGGTCTGCAGCGCGAGGCGATAGGCCGGCTCTCCGCGTGTATCCACCGACAGTCCGACGATGCGGCCGGGCAGCGAGCGCTTCAGCGCGTCGCGCACCGACATGTAGGCTGCGTGCGGGCCGCCGTAACCCATCGGCACGCCGAAGCGTTGAGCCGATCCAATAGCAATGTCGGCACCGAGCTCGCCTGGCGACGCCAGCAGCGTCAGCGCCAGCAGGTCGGCGGCAACCACCGCGATGCCGCCTTTGGCTTTCAGCGCTGCGATGGCCGGGCGCAGGTCGCGCACCACGCCGGATGTGCCGGGATATTGCAGTAC
>JACDAG010000246.1 GCA_013695565.1 Bradyrhizobium sp. | reverse complement strand
TCAATAATGTGTGGCCATCCGGTTCGGCGCGCGCCGCCGCCGCATTGCCGACCGATCCGCCGCCGCCACCGGCGCGATTGTCGACGATCACGGGCTTGCCGAGGATCTTTTCGAGCGCCTGAGCAATCGGCCGCGCCGCGAGGTCAGCCTGCCCGCCCGGTGGAAACGGCACGATCATGGTGACGTTGCGCGACGGATAGGCCGCGCTTTGCGCGAACGCCGCATGCGAGAGCACGGTTTGCGCCAGCGGCAGTGCGGCGGCGGCTTTCAACAATTCGCGGCGATTCATTGGTATTTCCCCCGGAGTTTTTGTTTTGGTTATTGGAGATAGCCTAGCCTCATTTCGTAGGGTGGGCAAAGCGAAGCGTGCCCACCATCCCACGCGTGATATAAGACCCTATGCCGCAATACCGACGGGTAAAAATCAACGGCAGCACCTTCTTCTTCACGGTCGTACTGGCCGATCGATCAAGCACGTTGCTGGTCGATGAGATCGACCGCCTGCGACAGGCCTACCGAACTGTACGCGAGCGCCGTCCGTTCGAAACCATCGCAATCTGTATCCTACCGGACCACATTCACGCGCTCTGGACTTTGCCGGAGGGTGATGCCGATTTTGCCTCCCGTTGGAGCCTGATCAAGAGCGGCTTCTCTCGTGGCCTTGAAGAAATGCCGCGATCCCCAAGCAAAATTGTCAAACGAGAGAAAGGAATTTGGCAGCGTCGTTATTGGGAACACGCGATACGCAACGACGCCGATCTGGAGCGGCACGTTGATTATATTCATTTCAATCCAGTGAAGCATGGACATGTCGCGCGTGTTGTCGATTGGCGGCATAGTAGCTTCCACCGATACGTAGAGCGCGGCCTGCTTGAAGCGGATTGGGGTGGAGATATCAAGGAGATCGCAGGATCGTTCGGAGAGTGAATGGTGGGCACGCTGCGCTTTGCCCACCCTACGAAGTTACTTCTTCTTCCCCTTGGCGAAATGCTTCAGCAGAAACTCCGCCAGCACCTCGACGCGGGCGGGGCGTGGGCCGCCGGGGGGTGTCACCAGATGCACCGCGCCTTCCGGCTGCTTCCAGCCTTTGAGGATCACCTCGACCTTGCCGGAGGCGATCGCGTCGCCGACGATGAAGTCGGGCAGATCGGCGATGCCGAGGCCGGCGATCACCGACGGCAACACCGCCTCGCCATTGTTGACGCGCAATTGCCCGGCCGGACGCACGCTGGCCTGTTCGCCTGCTGCGTTGGTGTAGTGCCAGATTCCGGGCGTCGAGAGATAGGCGTAACCGAAGCATTTGTGCTGCGCGAGATGCATCGGATGGGTCGGGCGGCCGTGGCGTTTGAGATAAGACGGTGCGGCCACGGTGTAGCGCGGCATCGCGCAGAGCCGACGCGCGATCGGGGAAGAATCCGGCAATCGCGCGATGCGCAGGCCGGCGTCAAAGCCCTCGCCGATCAGATCGACCGTCGCATCGCTGAGATGCAGGTCGATCGAGACTTCCGGATATCGCTCGAGGAATTCCGGCAACAGCGGCGCCACCGCCTTGATCCCGAACGTCATCGGCACCGCGAGCCGCACCGTCCCGCGCGGCGCCATCGATTGCGACAGCGCCTCGTTCTCGGCCGCTTCGCCGTCGACCAATAGCTGCGTCGCGCGCTCGGCCAGTTTCTGGCCGGCATCGGTCAGCGCCAGCCGCCGCGAGGTGCGGTTGAACAACCGCGCGCCAAGCCGTTGCTCGAGCCGGCTGACCGCCTTCGACACCGTGGCCTTGGACAGCGCGAGTTCGGTCGCGGCCCCCGCAAACGAGCGCAGTTCCACGACTTTCGCGAAAATCGCAAGTGCTTCAAAATCCGGGAGTTTTGCCATTTTTGGCGCCTCTTCCTGAAAAATTGGAAACAATGAGTTTCGATAGTTTCTATTTCTATACCACGCCGGCAGGCATATCCAAGGGCCATCGGAAATTCAGGCAATGGAGAAATCCCATGACCAAGAAACTTCTGGGCAAGGTAGCCCTCGTCACCGGCGGCTCGCGCGGCATCGGCGCTGCCAGCGCCCGCGCACTCGCCCATGAAGGCGCCAATGTCGCCATCAGCTATGTCGCCTCCCCCGACAAGGCCGAAGCGGTCGTCAGGGAATTGAAAGCCAGCGGCGTCGAGGCCCGCGCCTTCAAGGCCGACCAGGCGTCATCCGTCGAGGTCGAGCAACTGGTCAACGACGTCGCCAGGCATTTTGGGCGGCTCGACATCCTCGTCAACAATGCCGGTGTCGCCGTCGGCGGCGCGGTCGATGACGTCAACGCCGACACCGCGGCACTGGCGCGTCAGGATGCCATCAATGTCCACGGCGTGGTCACCGCCATTCGTACCGCATCGAAGCTGATGGGCGAAGGCGGACGCATCGTCACCATCGGTTCGGGGATCGCGACCCGCGCCTCGTTCCCGGGCATGGCCGACTACGCCGCCACCAAGGCTGCGATCGTCGGCTACAGCAAGGGCGCATCGCGCGACCTCGGCCCCGCGGCATCACCGTGAACGTGCTGCAGCCCGGCTCGATCGATACCGACATGAACCCGAAGGATGGCGGCGCCTTCGCCGAAGCCCAGCGGTCGCAGCACGCGCTGCAACGCTTCGGCACCGCGGAAG
>JACDAG010000185.1 GCA_013695565.1 Bradyrhizobium sp. | reverse complement strand
CCCGTCAGCGGTGCCCTGGAACACCAGATTGCCCGCAGTGGTGAGCGTGCCGCCGTTCCAAGGCGCCACATATTCTGCGCGCCAGGCCTCCTTCTGCTTGACCGGATCCCAGGCGATCAAGCGTCCGAACGCGGGTGCCTTCGGCGGCGTCGCATTCAGCATGAAGCCGACGTTCCAGCCGGCCGCGGAAGCGAACTTACCCGGCTCCTGCGCATTATGCTTGAACGACGCTTCCGGCGTCAGGTTCAGCGGAATGCCTTGTGCCGGCAGATAGACGAGGCCGGTCTGCGGATTGAACGACATCGGGTGCCAGTTGTGGGCGCCGTACGCGCCCGGAATGCTGTCATACGGCTCTTTGCCGCGCGCAGCCGGCACCTCGATCGGCCGGCCATTGGCGTCGTAGCCGGTCGCCCAATTCACGTCGACGAAGTTTTTCGCCGAGATGAACTTACCGTTGGTGCGATCGACGACGAAGAAGAAGCCGTTCTTCGGCGCATGCAGAATGACCTTCCTTGCCGCGCCGTCGATGTTGATGTCGGCCAGGATCATCGGCTGCGTCGAGGTGTAGTCCCAGTGGTCGCCGGGGGTTTCCTGATAGTGCCAGGCATACTTCCCGGTATCGGCGTTCAACGCCACCAGCGAGCCGAGGTACAGGTTGTCGCCGCCGGCGGGGCTGCGCAGGTCACGATTCCAGGGGGAGCCGTTGCCGGTGCCGATATAGACGAGGTTGAGGTCGGGATCGAAGGTGATGGTGTCCCACGCGGTGCCGCCGCCGCCGTTGATCCAGTATTTGCCGGCCGGATCCCAGGTCTTGGCCGCCGCCGCCATCGAGTCATCCTCGAACGGCTTTGAGGGATCGCCGGGTACCGTGAACCAGCGCCAGGCCTGGTTGCCGGTCTCGGTGTCGTAGGCGGTGACGTAGCCGCGGGCACCATATTCGGCGCCGCCATTGCCGATCACGACCTTGCCGTTGAAGACGCGCGGCGCGCCGGTGATCGTGTAGGAATGGTCTTTGCTGACCACGGTGTCCTTTTCCCAGGCCACCTTGCCGGTCACCGCATCGAGCGCGACCAGGCGGCCGTCATAGACGCCGACGAACACCTTGCCCTTCCACAAGGCGACGCCGCGATTGACCACGTCGCAGCAGCCTTTGTAGCCCTTCTCGCGGTCCACCTTGGGGTCGTAGGTCCAGAGTTGCTTGCCGGTGCGGGCGTCGATGGCGTGCACCACGCTCCAGGACGCGGTCTGATACATGATGCCGTCGACCACCACCGGCGTCGCCTCGACGCCGCGGGAGGATTCGAGCGGATAGCTCCAGACCAGGCCGAGTTTCTTGACGTTGTCGGTGTTGATCTGGTTCAGCTTGGAAAAGCGCGTTTCCGCATAGTCGAGACCGATGGTGGGCCAGTCGTTCGACGTTGCGGTATTGGCCTTGATCGAGGCGCCGTCGACCGCCGTGGTCACGGCCTTGATGTGATCCGGCGATCCTTTGGCGGGGGTTTGCGCCAGCGCCGCCGTGCAGGAAATCGCCAGTCCAAACCCGATCGCGAGCGCAAGGCGGACCGGCCGATGCAAATTGGAAGAGCTGTCAGGAAAAAAACGGCAAACAGAATCAACGCGCGGTGAACGTGTCATTCCAGTCCCTCCCAAATGATCTCTAGCGGATCTGTCGAGATGGTATGCCGGTGAGAACGATGCCGTCAATCAACGGCAGATCATGAAAATAAAAAGAGAAAATTTGTATCGTCATGGTTTCGCCAAACGGAACGCAACGCAGCTCCGGCTGCACCGCAGCATGGCATGATGGCTCACATTGAATCGACCCGTGCGAAGAAATTGCCGGAAGCCTTGTATTCCATATCCCAGAGGTGGGCCGCGCACGTCGGCACCGCACCATTGGGATGAGGCAAGGAAGATCAGGCAAGGAAAGCAGAATGTTGTGATCCGACGGCGCGCGACAATTGCGTGCCGTCATTCGTTAGTCGCGGCTTTCGGTTGGCCGGTCCGCAGAACTCACGACGACCGGAGCCACAGAATTATTTATGGGCCGACGCGGCAACGAGCAGGGGAGCATCGGTGTATCGCATGACATTGTGCTGATCGAACACGTAGGTCGGCCGGTAATTCCGGACGTCGGAATCCTCGACCATCGCCATGCGGCGGTTGTCCAGCGTCAGCCAACGTCCGTCCAGCCGCGCGGCGGCAACCGCATGATCCTCGCCGCGGACGGTGTCGCGCATGATCACGATCCGCAAATCGTCGGACGCAATGCCGGCCCGGCGCAGCGCCACGAATTTCGCAATCGCATAATCTTCGCAGTCGCCACCCCGAATCAGCGTCGCGAGCGGCGAGGCCCAGACGTCGAGCTCGCCATATTGCGCGAGGTCGCTCACCGGCCGGACGGCGAGGTTGATGGCGCGGTTGATTTCGCCGAGCCGGGCGCGGCCCTCGCGAAGCCTGGCGGCATCGACAATGGCGAGGAATTGCAGCGCGGCCGGAGAGACGCAGCCTTCAGGGTCGCCCTCGCACAGCGCGATCTGCACCATTTCGTCGTCGATGTGGCGCTGCACGCGCTGCCATTTCTCGTGCAATCGGCCGTCGAGGAGCATTGCGGTGGGTTGCCCGAACGGTTCGGCGGATTTCTTGATCAGGACCGCTGTGCCGGGTGAAAGCAGCGTTCCGGCAGCCGCCGGTCCGAACCATGCCGAGCCGCACATGAGCAAGCCACACGCGAGGAAGACCGCGGATAACGCCCGCGAATAAACTGATTTCGACATCTGACGCCCCCTGTCCGGGCATTCCCGGCGGGCTCGCTAGCCCGCTCGTGACCGGATCGTTTCAACAGGAGGACGATGGACGCTGGGCGCTTTTGATCTGCTTAAAGCCCGCGAGACCGGGCCGGAAAGCGCGAAACAGCCTAAAATTAGTCTGGCCGATATGCCGAAAACTTTATCGAACTTTTTCAGGCCCGCGGCAGCCCTATACATCATGGGATGGTGCTTAACGGACTCTCCTTAACGTTAATTTTTGGTTAATGTGACTTATTCGGTCAGATTCCCGTGAGGTGTAATCTAAGCCACAGTTTTGACTTGGAAATTGTCATCATATGCCCTATGTCAACTCGGGGTAAGCAGTGGCAAGTAAAGAACCAGAATTTTATACCTTGAATACGTGACAAGACCTTGTCTTGAGCTTGATTAAATGAAGGTAATTCTATTAATACCACCAAGTAATGCTTTCATTATTTGCGATCTCTAAAGACAACCGCCGCATAAACGACACTGCTTAATCGACTTGCACAAGCAATGGATAGTTCCGCGAAGGGCTTTCCGGTGGTAAGCAAGATTAGACCTTTGAATATTGTATTCGTATTAACCTTAGCCGTGGCGGGGCCCCTTTGACTTTGGCCGGCAAATTTACCGACGTGCTGCCTGACGGTCAGGGTGCTCACCTGGGTGGAGACGTCCATGTGGAGAGTGTCTCCACGCATGCGCCACCCGGGGCCATTATCGTTCCGGACGCGCATCTGCTGTTCAACGGCGATTTCAAGCGTTCGGGCGTCGATCTGATTCTGTCGGGCGACGGCCGCGAACTGGTCCTGCATGACTACTTCAAGGGCGAGAAGCGGGCGCCGCTGGCATCGTCCGATGGTGCCCATCTCACCGGCGATCTCGTCAATGCGCTGACCGGACACACCCAGCTGGCGCAGGCCGACGGCACGCCGAGCGTGGCCCAGGTCATCGGCCACGTGACCAAGCTGGTGGGCACCGCGACCGCGATCCGCAACGGCGTTTCGATCATTCTGAACAACGGCGACAACGTCAACAAAGGCGACGTGGTCCAGTCCGGCTCCGATTCGACCCTCGGCATCACCTTCATCGACGGCAGCGTGTTCG
>JACDAG010000818.1 GCA_013695565.1 Bradyrhizobium sp. | reverse complement strand
CGCCGGTGGCGTCGGCGAACTGAGTAGCCGCGACATACGCTGCTCTTGTCTTGCGCTTCTCTTGCTCTCCATGGGAGGGCAAGAGCAGGACGAGGTCGCGCAATCAGCCTATCCTGCCAGCCGCTCCAGCAGATCCCGCACTACGCCTTCCAGGAGATCGAGCTTGTAGCCCGTCATCGGCAGCGGTTTGGCGCCTGAGGTCGCGAGCTTCGCGGCGGTTGCGATGTTCAGCGCATTTGCCGCCTTGCCTTGCAACGCCGCTTCCGCCGCCTTCAGCCGCAACGGCACCGGCGCGATGCCGCCGGCGGCAAGACGGATGAACTGGAACGCACCGTTCTTCACGACCGCGCGGGCGCAGACTTCGACCAGCGGCCATTCCGCATGGCTGCGGCTGATCGCGCGCTTGTAAAACGCGCGTTCGCCCTGCAGCCGCGCAGGCAATTCGATGCCGCGGATCATCTCGCCCGGCTGCAATATGTTGTCGGCGGTACCATTGGAGCCGTCGCCGAGCACGTCCGGGATCGACAGCCCGCTCCTGGTGTAGGTGATCACAGTCGCATCATAGGCGAGCAGCGCAGCCGCCATCGTGGATGGATGCGGCGCCACGCAAGGGCCGAGGTCGAAGGCAACGTGATAGAGATGATTGCCTGATCGGGCGGGGCAATCCGTTCCGCCCTTCTTCAGACAGGCGATGTGCGGGTTGCGGTAGTACCAGCAGCGCGAACGCTGCGCGAGGTTGCCGCCGAGCGTTGCGAGATGACGGATCTGCGGTGTCGCCAATCCCTGCGCCGAGGCCGCAATGCCGGGATAGGCGGCGGCGATGCCGCTGTCGGCCGCGATTGCAGCGATACTGGTGTAAGCGCCGATGCGCAACGTGCCGTCCGCGGCCCATTGCATGCCCGTGATATCGGAGGCCGCAACGATATCCATCAGCGGCCCCTTCGAGACGCCGGTGCGGCGGCGTTCGGAGAGATCGGTGCCGGCGGCGCGGAATTCCGGTGAGGTGGTCATGGCTGTCGGGCTCATGCGGCGGCCCTCCCGTTCAGCGCTGATATCAGACGGTCGGGCCGGATCGGCAACTCCGTCGGGCGGATGCCAACGGCGTTGTGAATCGCGTTGGCGACCGCAGGTGACGTCGGCACGGTTGCGACCTCGCCGATCCCGACGCTGCCGCCGAGCACGTGATCGAAGCCCGCTTCATCGAAATGCACGTCGATGATGGGCGTGTCGGCGATACCGGGAATCCGGTAATCCTCCAGCCCGCCACTCAAGGTGTCGCCGGTGCGCGCATCGATCTCGCGCGCTTCGTAGAGCGCATAGCCGATGCCTTGAATGACCGAGCCCGCCGCCTGGCTGCGCGCCAGCGCGGGCGCCGCCACCTTGCCGACGGCAATGCCGGTGTGGACGTTGAGAACGCGGACATGGCCAAGCCAGGTATCGACTTCGACCTCGATCACCTGCACGGAACTGGGCACGCCCGCGCCGATCGCGAGGTTGGACATCCAGCGCATCATCTTGCCGAAGATCCAGCCGAGGATGCCCACCTGCTTCAGCGGCGATTCGACGCCCGGCGCCATCTGCCTGCTGTCCTCCGGCCGCACGCTCGTTGCGGTGAGATCGGGCGACGCCGCCAGCAATTCGCGCCACGGCGCGTTCGAGCCCGGGGTCGGTTTTCGCTTCGCGTTCTTCTCGATCGCGGCCTTGAGCTTTTGGATCGCGAGCAATGTCGGTGGCACCACCGAGGCGGTGGTGCGGCTGCCGCCGGAGCCCGGGCCTTCCGGCAGTCTGGAGTCTCCGATGTGCACCTCGACCTCATGCGGTTCAAGGCCGAATTCGCGCGCCACCGTATTGGCGATCACGGTGCGGCTGCCGGTGCCGATATCCTGGGTCGCGGTGCTGGCGATCAGGCGTCCGCCCTTGACCGAGACTTCGACCTTCGAGCCGGGCTGCCAGAGATAGAGCCAGTATCCGGTGGCGACGCCGACGCCGCGGCGATAGCGGCCGCTCTGCGATTCCGGCGTTTTCCGGTTGCGCCACACATCGAGCCCGAGGGCCCAATCGTACAACCGCCGGCGGTTCGGGTCGTTATCCCAACGCTTGCGCAACTCGATCGGATCGACCTTCATCCGCAGCGCGGCCTCGTCGATCGCCTGTTCCACCGCGAACGCCATCGGCGGTCCGCCAGGCCCGCGGAACGCAGCTCCCGGCGGCAGATTGCTGATGACGTCGTAGTCGGCGAGCTCTTTTCCCTCCGCCGGATAGATCAGCCGCGCCAAGGTGGCGATCGTCGAGTTGGTCGCAGCACCCGTATCGGCGTAGGCAATCACCGACAGCGCTTTCAACTCGCCCTTTTCGGACGGCAGCAGTGCGATCGTGACCTCCGACGCCGGCCGATAGCCGGTCACCGACAGTTCCTCGTGGCGGTCGTAGGTGATGCGGACTGGCGCCTTGGCGGCGCGTGCGAGCTCAATTGCGGTCGTCGTCTCGACGCCGAGGCTGGCCTTCGAACCAAACCCTCCGCCGACGTGATCGGCGATCACCTGAACCTTGTCGTGGTCGAGTTTGTAGCGCTTGGCGATCAACTCCATCAGATGAAATACGCTCTGCGTCGAGACGTGCACGGTGAGACGGTCGCCCTCGAAATGGGCGACGGCAGCATGCGGCTCAAGACAGGTGTGCGATTGCGTGCCGGTCCGAAATACGCCTTCGACCAGCAGTGGATCCTTGGCCTGGCGCGCGGCCTCGACCCAGCTTCGCACTTGCTTCGGCTTGAGCGAGAACGCCGCCGATGGCCCGCGGATGTTTCCTTTCCACGGTGCCGGCGAACCGCCGCCCTCGGAGACGTTGCCGGCTTTCTTGCGGTCCGCCTTTTCGAATACGACCGGCGCATTGGGCTTGCGCGCTTCATCGAGTCCGATCGCGGACGGCAGGCGTTCGCTGGATATCCTGATGGCGGCGATCGCCGCCAGCGCGGTCTTGCGATCCCTGGCCGCGACGGCCGCGATCGGCTGGCCGACGAAGCGGACGACGCGGTCCTCTGCGAGCAGCGAGATCGCCGCATCGACTCCCGAAATCGCCAGCGCCGGCGCCAGATCGAGTTCGCCGATCCGGGCGTGGGCGTGTTGCGAGCGCAGGATGACGCCTTCGAGCTGG
Organism: Bradyrhizobium sp.; assembly: GCA_013695565.1. Lineage (GTDB taxonomy): Bacteria > Pseudomonadota > Alphaproteobacteria > Rhizobiales > Xanthobacteraceae > Bradyrhizobium. The sequence goes on along the minus strand of JACDAG010000818.1, from coordinate 360 downwards.
CCGTCATGCCTGATATCGACGGTGAATTTTGCCGCGCCCGTCACCTTGTCGCGCGCCTCGACGCGCGGTGCTAGGACGTCCCCGCCGTCGAACTGGCCGCTGCAGGCCGCGGCCACCGCGCTGAAGATGCCGTCATAGGCACCGCAACGACAAAGATGTCCCGACAGTGCCGCACCGATTTCCTCACGCGAGGGGGTTGCCGTTCCCTTTGCGGCGCGCCAGCGGTCGTGAAATGCCGCGGCTTCGACGATGAAGCCCGGCGTGCAGAACCCGCATTGCAGCGCGTCGTGCGCCATGAAGGCCTTCTGCACCGAATGCAGTTGTGCCGCGCCGATGCCTTCCACCGTCGTCACCGAAGTG
>JACDAG010000166.1 GCA_013695565.1 Bradyrhizobium sp. | reverse complement strand
GGATCAAGGGCAGGGTGTTCCGGATCGGTCATATCGGGCACTTCAACGACCTGATGATGATGGGCACGCTGTCGGGCGTCGAGATGGGGCTCGATCTCGCCAAGGTGCCGCATCGCGGGGGCGGCGTGCTGGCGGCGATGGAAGTGCTCAAGGGACGCGATGTCGTGGCGATGCCCAAGTCTGCCGTTGCCTGAACCAAGGCCGCCGTCGCCTGAGATCGTTTAACCGAAGCAAAAACAGAGAGAGTTGCGATGAACGCACCGGGTGCTGCGACCGAAGACCTGATCTATTCCGTCGAGGACGGAATTGCCCGGCTGACGTTCAACCGGCCGCAGGCGCGCAACGCGCTGACCTTTGCCATGTACGAGCAGATGGCGGCGATCTGCGAAGGCGTCAACAAGGATCGCTCGATCAAAGTCTTGATCCTGACCGGCACGGGTGACAAGGCGTTCGCATCAGGCACCGATATCTCGCAGTTCCGTGCCTTCAAGACCGCGGAGGACGCACTCGAATATGAGGAGCGGATCGATCGCGTGCTGGGCAAGCTGGAGAAGGTCCGGGTGCCGACGATTGCGGCCATTGCCGGCGCCTGCACCGGCGGCGGTGCAGGGATCGCTGCCTGCTGCGATATCCGGATCGGCACCGCGTCGACGCGCATCGGCTTTCCAATCGCGCGCACGCTCGGCAATTGCCTGTCGATGTCCAATATCAGCCGCGTCGTTGCGCTGGTCGGGCCGGCACGGACCAAAGACCTGATTTTTACAGCGCGGCTGATCGAGGCCCCGGAGGCGCTGTCGCTCGGTCTGCTCAATGAAGTGGTACCTGACGTTCCGACGCTGCAGCGCCGCGTCGACGAAACCGCTAGGCTCGTTGCCGGCCATGCGCCGATCACGATGGAAACCGCCAAGGAAGCGGTGCTGCGTCTTCGCCGCACGCTGTCGCGCGAGGAGGGCCGGGATCTGATCCTGCGCGCCTACATGAGCGAGGATTTCCGTGAGGGAATGGACGCCTTCCTCAACAAGCGCACGCCGAACTGGAAGGGCAAATAGTCAGTGAGATTGGCGATCATAATCTTGGGGTCGCGGGTTCGAATACCTCTCGGCTACCAAACAAACCGGTGAAAAGATTTAGATTTTTCCCTGACCTTGACAATTAGGTGCTTCTAAGCTGCGTGTGCTGCGAAAGAAAAGCGTTGATTATGAACGAATCTGAACAGCTGGAAGGTGGTGGGCGCGACATGGTTTCGCATACAATTTCGGGCGTTCGGACTACCGACGGCCCCTCATAGCTACGCCGCATGCGTAAATAAGCGTTCGAACACTGCATCCGGACCCGCGGAACTTTCCGACATCCAAAAACTGAATTCTCGAAACACGACGTCTATCACTTGGCAACCGAGCTGCAATGGCGCATACTTTTCTACCTAAGCATTTTAGCTTAGTGAGTGTTGTCGGACGAATGCAGCCTTCTATTTCTCAATGGCTTGTAAATTCCATCGGGATGGCGGCGTTGGCCATCCTGTTGGTGTACATCTTGTTCGGCCCCTGGTTAGCGGCGCCAATTTGATTCGCCGTTTCAAAGCGCAAGCGTGCATCAAGCGAACCAAACTCGGCATTCGTTCGAAGTTTAGCGTGTGCATGCCGTTTACGGAAAAAATCTGCCGGAGTGAGCCGGCGGGCTTTTCCAGTGCCGCTTATCGCGATGTGACTTCTGAGGCAGCTGAACGGACGCTTTTCAGGTTATATTCGTGTAATGAGATCACCTGATGAGTGCCGCATGCGAGTTCTAGGATTAACGGCTTCCTTTGTTGCGGCTCTTGCGCTTGCAGGCTGTTTTGAGGGCCCGCCTGGCCCGCCCGGCCCCCAAGGACCACCGGGAGCACAAGGGCTCGCGGGGCCGAAAGGTGACAAGGGCGACCCTGGCGAGCCCGGGAAAGACGCAACGCCGCTCACCAAGAAAAAATAGGTACTGGGCGATCGGGTCCAAACTCATCAAACCATCCCTCCGCGCGGCCAATCCGGCTGCCGACCTGTTCAAGCAATCCTCCATGGTCGTCGATCCCGAATTCATCTCTTGTCCCGCTCCAGGTCGCGTCGATCCCCCTTCGACCATAGTTCTTGGTGGAGATTTTGCTCATCAATGCTACCAAGAGATGGCTCGGCGTCGGCCGTGTCACGCTCGCCGAGGGCTGAGTTGTCTTGAACTCGCGACCTATCGTGCGCACAATGGCGCCCAAAATTAATTAATTGTCCAAGCACAACGAAGTATAGGGAAGAAATAAGTGAGATATTTCGAGAAAGCCACAGTCATCGTGGCCGCCATCATCGTCAGCGCGCCGGCTTTTGCCGCGTGGGAGCCGACCAAGCCGGTTGAAATCGTGGTCGCGGCAGGCGCCGGCGGCGCCTCCGACCAGATGGCGCGCATGATGCAGGCCGCGATCCAGAAGAACAATCTGATGAAGCAGCCGATGGTGGTCTCGCTCAAGGGTGGAGCGTCCGGCGCCGAAGCGCTGATGTACATGAAATCCAGTGACGGTGATGCCAACAAGGTGCTGATCGCCTATTCGCTGATTTACATGCTGCCATTGTCAGCGAAAATTCCGTTCAACTGGCGCGACCTGACGCCGGTGTCGGTGGTCGCACTTGATCAGTTCGTGTTGTGGGACAATGCGGCCGGACCGAAAACCGTGAAGGAATTCATTGCCGCCGCCAAAGCCGCGAGTTCACCGTTCAAGATGGGCGGCACCGGCTCCAAGCGTGAGGATCACGTGCTCACGGTGTTCGTGGAGCAGAAGACCGGCGCGAAATTCTCCTATCTGCCGTACAAGTCGGGCGGTGAGGCTGCGACGCAGCTGGTCGGCAATCACACCGAATCCAACGTCAACAATCCGTCCGAAAATCTCGAGGTCTGGCGCGCCGGCCAGATCCGCGCGCTCTGCGTATTCGACAAGGAGCGCATCGCCTACAAGACCAAGGTCACCGAGACGCAATCATGGAATGACATCCCGACCTGCAAGGAAGAAGGGCTCGACGTGCAATATCTAATGCTGCGCGCGATGTTCCTGCCGGGCAAGGTCACGCCGGAACAGCAGGCGTTCTATGTCGATCTGTTCCAGAAGGTGACGCAAACCGCCGAGTACAAGGACTATATGGAAAAGCAGGCGCTGAAGCCGATCTTCCTCACCGGCAAGGATATGGTGAAATTCCTCGAAGAGGACGACAAGCTCAACGCCTCGCTGATGAACGAAGCGGGCTTCGTGGCGAAGTAGCCAGCCGCAGCGCGCTATTTCCCGGCAGGACCGTACCCTGCGATTCTGCCGAGAACGTTTTCGATCTCGGCCGTGGGCAACAAGCGCGGCGTCCCGACCTGCAGGCACCCGTGATATTGGCGGGCCAGCGTTTCGACTTCGACCGCAAGCCACGTCGCCTTCGACAATGAAGGTCCGACGGCTATCATGCCGTGATGCTCCAGCAGGCAGGCCAGGCGGTCCTCGAGCGCCCGCACGGCGTGCTCCGAGAGCTCCTGGGTGCCGAATGTTGCGTAGGGCGCGCAGCGGATGGTGTCGCCACCGGCAACTGCGATCATGTAGTGGATCGGTGGAATTTCCAGACCCATGATGGCGAGGATCGTCGAATAGGGCGGATGGGCGTGGACCACGGCGTTGACCTCGGGCCGGGCTTTCAGGATATCGAGGTGAAACCGCCATTCGCTCGACGGGCGCTGGGCAGGATCGAATGAGCCGTCCAGATCCATGAACACGATCTGCTTAGGCTGCATCGTCTCGTAAGGCACGCTGGTCGGCGTGATCAACAGGCCAGTATCATGCCGCAGGCTGATATTGCCGGACGTGCCCTGATTGATGCCCAACGCGTTCATGCTGCGGCAGGCGTCAATGATCGACTGGCGCTTTTCCCGCTCGTTTGTGGCCGGCATCCATTTCTCCTGATCGCGACGACGCAGCGCCATCAAATCACAGGCGAGCTGAATCGGAACACTTTGCACTGAGCGAAGAATTGTTGATTATTGCGCCGCAGTATAGTCGAACATCAGGGCGTTCGCGAAACGGTCCGGCGCGGTTCTGCCGCGAGAAACATTCTGGGAGCAATCATGACCAATGCCGTGCTTGGCATTATTGGCGGATCCGGCGTCTACGACCTGCCGGGGCTGGAAAACGTCCGCGACGAGGCCATTGAGAGCCCCTGGGGCGAGGCTTCTGCGCCGGTCAGGCATGGTGTCATCGCAGGCTTGCCGATTGTATTTCTGCCGCGGCATGGCAAGGGGCATGTGTTGTCGCCCTCGGACATCAACTACCGCGCCAATATCGACGTGCTGAAACGGGCAGGGGTCACCGACCTTATTTCGCTTTCCGCCTGCGGCTCGTTTCGGGAGGATCTCCCCCCAGGGACGTTCGTTCTCGTCGACCAGTTCGTCGACCGCACCCACAAACGCGAGAGTTCGTTTTTCGGCAAGGGCTGCGTTGCCCATGTTTCGATGGCCCATCCGGTGTCGCCGCGATTGCATGTTCACCTGATCGAGGCTGCCAAGGCTGAGGGCATCGCCGCCGTGCAGGGCGGCACCTATGTTTGCATGGAAGGGCCGCAATTCTCCAGCCTCGCCGAGAGCCTGACCTACAAGGCGCAGGGGTTTTCGGTGATCGGCATGACCAACATGCCCGAGGCAAAACTCGCCCGTGAGGCCGAGATCTGTTACGCCAGCGTGGCGATGGTCACCGATTTCGATTGCTGGCATCCCCATCACGATGCTGTAACGGTGCAGGACATCATTCGCGTGCTGAATTCGAATGCGGAGAAGGCCAGGGGACTGGTTGCGCGTCTCGCCAGGGATTTTCCGCGCCAGCATGAACCGTGCCCCATTGGTTCGGATCGTGCCCTCGATACCGCGCTGATCACGGCGCCGGAAGCGCGCGATCCAAAACTGCTCGGCAAGCTCGACGCGGTGGCCGGCCGGGTGTTGCGGTCGTGAGGATGTCTTCCAGCAATCTGCGAACGCAAGGGCGTAGGTCGTGAAGGTCGACGGTCGCCATTTTCGCAGCATCTGGCTCGAACCCGATGGCTGGTCGATCGGTGCGATCGATCAGCGGCGGCTGCCGCACGAGTTTGTTGTCGCGCGAATGACGAGCGCGGCCGATGCCGGCGAAGCCATCCGAACCATGCTGGTGCGCGGCGCCCCGCTGATC
>JACDAG010000143.1 GCA_013695565.1 Bradyrhizobium sp. | reverse complement strand
CAGCACTCGCCGGCCTCGTGTTCGCCGCAAGGCTCAACACCGCGACACCGAAGGCCGGGGCAGGGTTCGAACTCGACGTCATTGCGGCCTGCTTCATTGGCGGCGCCTCGGCGTATGGCGGCGTCGGGCGGGTGGCAGGTGCCGTGATCGGCGCGCTGATCATGGGGGTGATGAACAACGGCATGTCGATCCTCGGCATCGGGATCGATTACCAGCAGGTGATCAAAGGCCTGGTGCTGCTGGGCGCGGTTTGTCTCGACGTCTACAACCAGCGCCGCTGAGGCGCGCGTTGGTCAAACTCAGCGACGGTGACGAGGTGTTGTGAGGTCACCGGAGCCCGGCAGGGGTGGAAGTATCGCGCTTGCCGGTGGTGAGCACGTGACACGAACGGCTAGCGTCAATGGCGCTACACGTAGTGCTCTCGACTTCATTAATCGAACCGGGCGGGCACCCGGCAATAATAATGCAGAGATTGGGCGAATTCTTACGCAGGGATTCAACACCGCCGTCGCAGGCGGTGGTTGGCGTGAGCGCGTTGGAAAGTGAGCGCCAGAAGTTGTCGAGACTTGTCTCTGAACTTCCTCGCCAAATAACCGTCGTGATGATCGAGCATGATATCGATATTGCCCTGGCGCTCGCGGACCGGGTCACAGTGCTTCATCGCGGCGAGATCATTCTCGACGGCACACCTTCTCAGGTGCAGAACGACGAACAGGTTCGTGAGGTCTATTCTGACGCGTCTAAACCTCTCCTGGCGGTGCGAGACCTCCATACGTAATACGGCGACAGCTACGTGCTGCACGGCCTGAGCCTGGATGTTCGTGCCGGCCACATCGTCGTGATCCTCGGTCGAAACGGGATGGGAAAGACCACCCTCATTCGTTCCATCGCGGGACTGCCCCACGAGGGCGAAATCGTTTTTCAGGATAGCTCACTGATCGGGAAGACGCCGTACGCGATTGCGCAATCGGGTGTCGCTATCGTTCCTCAAGGCCGCCGTATCTTTGGATTTCTCTCGGTGCGCGAAAACCTGCTGCTGCCCACAACCTCGCTCGCGGGCCATAACCTCGCGCGAAAGAAGCCCGGCGGCTGGGACATGCAAAGGGCGCTGGCGGAATTCCCGCAGCTTGTCGATCGTCTCGAAAACTGGGGCAATCAGCTGAGCGGCGGTGAGCAACAGATGCCCGCGATAGCCCGGGCGCTGATGGCCAATCCGCCCCTCATTCTGATGGATGAACCTTCGGAAGGCCTTTCGCCCAAGCTGGTGCAGAAAGTTGCAGAGATCATGTTGCGCCTGCGCAGCGAAGGACATGCGATCCTCTTGGTCGAACAGAACCTCGCGCTGGCAATGGCAGTTGCCGACCGCATCTATGTCTTGTCTTCAGGTTCGTTCGTATTCCAGGGAACCCCAAGCGAACTCTCGGGCAATCCCGAAATACTCGACGGTCATTTGGGCGTGTCGTTGGCGGCGCCGCACTGAGCGACGAGATGACCGAGGAGTAGTTGTCCGGCGTCGACACCAGAAGGCCCCTTGTAACCGAACGGTTAACAGGCATAGAATTCCCGGCAATAATGGACGTGTTCGGGAAAACGCCATGAAACACAGTGCCGATCGAATTCTCACCACTCATGTTGGCAGCTTGCCGCGGCCGGCGGATCTTCATGCCATGGGCGTGGCGCGCCGCGAGGGTCAAAAGATGGATACTGCGACGTTTGACGCCCGCGTGCGCAAGGCGGTGTCGGATATCGTCCGCAAGCAGGCCGACCTCGGTGTCGACATCGTCGACGACGGCGAAATGAGCAAGCCGAGCTTCATTACCTACATCAACGAGCGTCTGGCCGGGTTTGAGCCCGACGTCGCCGCCCGCAACCAAAGTCCGTGGGCCGGTTCCCGCGAGGTCCAGGCGTTTCCCGAATTCTACGCCCCGCAACTGGCCAACGTGCACACCCGGCACACCCATTATCTTTGTACCGGACCGGTCACGTATCGCGGCGGGCAGGTGCTGAAAACCGATCTCGACAATCTGAAAGGCGCGTTGAAAGATGTCGATGTAGCGGATGCTTTTTTGCCCTCGACATCGGTGTCGAGTATCGCGGATTGGAACCGCAACGCCTTTTACAAGTCCGACGAGGAATACCTGTTCGGGCTCGCCGAAGCGATCGGGGAGGAATATCGCGCCATCGTCGATGCGGGGTTCGTGCTTCAGGTCGACGATCCGCACCTCGTCACCTATTATGTGTGCCATCCCGACAAGAGCATGGAGGAGTGCCGCAGCTGGATCGCGCTGCGGGTGGATGCGATCAACCACGCCTTGCGCGGCATTCCAAAGGACAGGGTACGGTTCCACACCTGCTACGGCATCAATTTCGGGCCGCGCGTGCACGACATTGAAGTCAAGCATATCGTCGATATTCTCGGGCGGCTGAATGTCGGCGCGTTTTCGTTCGAGGCGGCCAACCCGCGGCACGAACACGAGTGGACCTCATGGCGCGATGCTAGGCTGCCCGATGATGTCATCATGATTCCGGGCGTGATCACGCAATCGAACGTCATGGTCGAGCATCCGGAGTCAGTCGCGCAGCGGCTGGAGCGCTGGGTCGACGCTTTCGGCGTCGAGCGGGTGATCGCGGGTACCGATTGCGGTTTTGCCAGTTTCGCCGGCAACGACGAAATCCACGAGACCATCGTGTGGGCCAAGTTCGACGCGCTGGTGAAGGGAACCCAGATCGCGTCAAAGGCCGCCCGATCAAAACGCCGGACCGCCCAACACGCCTAAGCCCGCCAAGAAAAACACCCTAGGGAAATCAATCCAATGTCAGCGACAAAAAACGCACGGATTCTCACTACCACGGTCGGCTCCTATCCGGTGCCGGACTGGCTGGTGGCGCTGCCATCCGAGCAAGCGGTGATCGACGCGACCCGCGTCGTGATCGACACCCAGGAACAGGCCGGGATCGACTTGGTGTGCGACGGTGAGCTTTATCGGTTCGACGTCAATCATCCCGAGACCAACGGCATGATCGAATATTTCGTACGGCCGATGTCGGGCGTGCGCAACGAGATCGGGTTGGCCGAATGGCTGGCGTTCAAGCAATCGGCCGATCACAAGTTCCGCAGCCGTCCGCCAGGCGTGGTGGATGGCGCCATCGGGTCGGGGACGCTCGATCTGCCGGCCGCTTGCACACGTGCGAAGAAGCTGGCGACGCGGCCGTTGAAATTCACGCTCACCGGTCCGCACATGCTCGCCAAAATGCTGCTGGACAACCACTACAAGGACAAGGCGGCGCTGACCATGGCGATCGCCGATGTGCTGGCCGAACAGGTCAAACATATTGACGCCGATGTGATCCAGGTCGATGAGGCCAATCTGCCGGGCAGCCCGGAGGAATGGGAGTGGGCGGCGGAGGCGATGAACCGGGTGCTCGACGCCATCCCGACGGTTCCTGCGGTGCACCTGTGCTTCGGCAATTACGGTGGCCAGACCATTCAGAAGGGCAGCTGGAGCAAGCTGATCGACTATCTGAACAAGCTGCATGTCGATCACATCGTGATGGAGAACGCGCATCGCCCGCCCGAAGAACTAGCGGTGTTCAGGGAGTTACGGCCCGAGATCGGCTTTGGCCTCGGCGTCGTCGACATCAAACAGACAGTCGTCGAATCAGCGGAGTCGATTGCCCGCGCGATCGAGCACGCCGACAAGATTTTGGGCGTCGGCCGCGTGAAATATATCCATCCCGATTGCGGGTTCTGGATGCTCAAGCGCGGCATTGCCGACGGCAAAATTCGCGCCCTGGTGCTCGGCCGCGACCTCTATGAGGGCCGCCACTAGAGCCGTTTCCGTTTCGATTGGATCGAAACGGGCTCTAGATTCTTTGTTTTGACGCGTTTTCTTGTTGCGAACCGGGTCCACTTCGCTGGAAAACGCTATAGCGCGGGATGTTTTGAGGGGCGGGCGTTTGACGCGCCTCTCGCCGCTTGCGGCGGCTCGGCAAGGCAGCGGGTGTTTTACAAACGGCGCGACGGTAGAGTAGTGCCTCTGATTTGCCCGACGTGTCAAAATGTTTTCGCAGGGTAGCTCAAAGCATCCATGCCGGCTGCCACCGGCTACTTTGCATGGCGTTGTTTTTGATATTTTAGAGTTCAGCATCTGGCAACGCCGAGCGCCATGTCCGTTCTGCGGTGTAGAGCGGACTTGGGGCTAGCATCCGCCGGTGTCGCACCCTTAGCGGACCACCGCTCCGATGGTTTCAGTCGCCGTGGCTCCTTTGCGCCATCTGTCGCAGCGGAGCGAAGTTGCGCCACCGGGAGCGCGGAACTCCTCGTGCCACCGCGCGCAATCAGCACCTCTGTGTCCCTGGTCACAGTGGCAGTCTCGTCTGGCTGTCATTTTAAAGTACCGAATGAGCATGTCGTTCGGCTGGAACACGATGCCGAAAGCAATCTGTTCTTTTACCAGACAGGAGCTCATCTCAATGGCTACGTTTACTGCACACGCTCACAGAGATTTCCGTCATCCATTGTGGCTGCACGGGGAACAGTTGCATGGCACCGACGCGTCAGACACTTTTTTGGGGAGCGCAGGCGCGGACACGATTTATGCCGGTGGCGGCAGCGACAACGTCTTTGGCGGAGCAGGCGGCGATACGATCATTGCGACAGCGTTCGGGGCCACGGCCTTCGTCGGACCCTGGGGCAACGACACGGTGCATGGCGGCGACGGCAACGACGGCATATACTACGGAGAAACCACCAGTGACGTTACCCTCTTTGGCGACCGAGGCGATGACGTGATCGTCAGCGGTACCGGAGATGATAAAATCTATGGCGGGGACGGGAACGACAAGATCTGGGGCGGCGCGGGCAATGACACCATATTCGGTGATATGGCCTTGGGCATCAGTGGTAACGACACCATCGTTGGCGGAGAAGGAAACGACACCGTCTATGGCGGTGGCGGAAATGATGTAATCTGGGGGGGCGCAGACGTAGACTATCTGACTGGTGGCAAGGGCGCGGACACCTTCAGCTTCGCTGCAGGCGACAGCGGCCTGCACTGGGAAGATGCCGACGTCATCTATGATTTCAAACCTTCCTTCGACAGGGGCTTTCCTGGCGACGTTATTCATTTTGCGGGTATGGAAAAAGGTACTTCCTCAAACTTCTTTTATGGCACGTTTAACAGCAGCCACGATTACTCCGACGCTGCGGCCTACGAGCACGCGTTGAAAGAGGCCAACCATGGGATGGTCCTGAACGACGGAGAGTGGGGCAATGGGAATATGAAATACTGCTTCGAGACGGATGGTCATAAAGGATGGCTGTTTGCCGACACGGATGGCGACCGTCACTTCGACACGGGCATTGAACTGAAGGGCGTCACCGATATGCATGCTTGGAATGTCGTCTAAGCTTGGATGGCAAGGTGGCGACCCGAAAACCGCGCGGGAGCTCGGATTGCATGATCACCCGAGCTCCCGGAACGCCATCAGTTATCGTGGCGTTGTTGAAGACACGTCAGGGGCGCATGTCTGCATGTGGCACAAAGCGGACCTCAGAAGGCACTGACTGATTGAGCTGCTGCCGGTTTGATGGACACCAAGTTTGGGTGTTTTATCGAGCCGGAGGTAGTCATGCGAAGACGTAAGTTCAGTCGCGAGTTCAAGGTCGAGGCGGTCAAGCTGGTCAAGGAGCGCGGGGTATCAGCGGCGCAGGCCGCCCGGGACCTCGACGTTCATGAGAATGTACTGCGGAAGTGGATCAAGGAGCTCGGGTCCGATCTGCCCACGCCTTCCCTGGCCAGGGGCAGATGAAGCCCGAGCAGCAGGAGATCGAGCGGCTCAGGCGCGAGGTCAACAAACTCAGGGCGGAGCGGGATATTTTAAAAAAGGCCGCAGCGTTCTTCGCGAAGGAAGCGACATGAAGTTCGTTTTCATTGCGAAGCACCGGAATATCTGGCCGGTGGCATGGCTATGCGATGCAATGGGCGTGTCTCGGTCAGGTGAGGCAGGGGTGCGACCCACAAGGTCGCCCCCTGTGCCGATCGGCTCAACTACCTGACCGGACCCGAGCAAGCTTTCGCTGTTCTGCGGTCCACGCCATCCCAGCTCCTATCAAGATCACAGCAAGCGTTGCGCTCAGGCTTCCCGGCGTAACGCAGTTGATGCAGCTCGTAACGAGCATCGGAAAATTGTTCATTTGGCACCTTTCAGACCTGATCCAGTAAAATGGATAGCAAATAAAATCAATTCCCTCGGGGTAGCTTTCTCAAGCCAAGGGCGGCGAGCTACGATTGATGCTGTGGACGGCTCCTTCACCGGCACGTTCGTGCCATGGTAGTGTGGGCGCCGAAGGTTCCCCTGGTTAGGATGAAATACTGATACGCCAATGCACCGCGATACCGTTCCTCAACCCCTAGTCTAGTTGATCGACTTGAGCTGTTCCCAGTCCGGGTAGGCGCCGGAGGCAAAACCCGGCCCCGCGAGCGATCCGATGTCGAGTTGGCCGTCGTGAATCTTGAGCCGAACCGCGCCGAATCTGTCCTCATAGAGGTCGGGATGCGCGGCCAGAAACCTGGCTTGCTCGGCCGGGGGCAAGCCCGCCATGCCGTTCACATAGTGGTGTCCGTTGCGCTCGACGTGCTGGATGCCGAGCAGATTGACCAGCGCCAGATCCTGCTGCACCGCCAGGCCGGCTTGAGTGGTCAGATCCTCGCCGGTCATGAAATAGCGCGGCGCACCCGCCTCGGCATTCCAATGCGCGCAACGCGCGGCATTGAGTATCGATTTGTAGAGTCCCTTGCAGCATTTGCTGGAGACGCCGGTATAGCCGAGGCTGCGTGCACGCGGAAAGACTCCGAGTTCGTCGTCGGATTCATCGATGATGACCGGCTTGACGGACGATAAGGCCGACACATCGCTGTCGAGCGCGTGGGCGCGCGTGATCGGCTGCTCGATGAACAGGATGCTCGCGACCAGCCGTTGCAGTTGCGGCGCATCCTGCATCCGGCGCCACAATTGGAGCAGTGCGGCGATATCGTTGTACTGCTCGTTGCCATCGAGCGAGACGAAATACCGCTCGGACGCGCGGTCCAGCACCGCTGCAATCTCGATCAGTCTTGCCAGATCGGCATCGAGATTGCCGCCGACCTTGAGCTTGAAATAGCGGTAGCCGTAGGCCGCGACGACTTCCTCCAGCGATTCCGGCAGGCCATCGCCGACCTGTCCCGGATGGCCGCCGATGACGTCGACCAGACCGACGGTGTGGCGTGCGGCGATCGAGGCCGCCGGTGTCAACAGCGCGAGAAAATGCGGCATGTCGAAACCGGCCAGGTCACTTGCGCGGCTGCCGAGCGACGTCGAATCGATACCGGCGAGGTTGGCACGGATGCCCTTATAGAACGAACAACCAAGCGACAGGAAAAGCGCGTCGAGAATGGCGCGGTCGAGCTGCGCCGGACCGTAATTGGCGACCAGCGGATTGAGACCGTGGGTGGCGCCGGCCTCGATCTGCTCGGCATAATGCACGGCGAAATGGCCGAACGCCGTTCGTGCCTTGCCGTCGATATAAGCGCCTGCCGCGAGCCGAAGCGCCAGCCGCAACTGATCGAAATTGTCCTGGTTCGACAGCGCTAGGTTCTTGTCGAACCATTTCGGCGCCAGCAATTCCGCGGCGCCGCCCCACTGCGAACGGCCGTCGGCAAGCTCGATCCGAACCCGGACATAACACTGTGGCGCTTCGGTCAGCGTCACCACGCCGAACCGGAACGGCATGCGCAAATGAACATCTCTCTCATAGAGACGAACCTCGCGGATGGTGCAAAGGGGAGTGGTCACGCGGCTGCCGCCTTATGCCGCGGGCGAGCGCGCCGGCGCCCCCCGCTCCCGCGCAAGTGCTTGAAATGGGATGATATCTCATCGGTCATGTTGTGCCTGCCGGACCGCCCAACGGCGTCGTTTCGGAGAAGTTTCCCCATTGCCTGATAATTTCGCTCGCGCGATCTAACCAGATAGTTAAACTGAACCCAACCCTCTGGCGGCAGGAAATGCGGCAAATATCCGAGGGATCGAGGGAACTGACAGGGATTGCGGCCGAGATGGCTCGGATTACCGGCATCGACATCAAGCGGTTCGACTATCCGTTGCTTGGAGAATTCAAATTCTTCAAGTCGGGCGCGCGGCCGTCGATTCTGATCAGGCTGACCGACGAGGACGGCCTGCAGGGCTGGGGCCAATCGGTGCCGGTCGAAACCTGGACCTATGAGACGGTCGAAAGCGTCGAATCGACGCTGCAGCATTATCTTGCGCCTGCTGTTCTCGGCGCCGATCCGAGTGACCTCGCCGACATTCATGCCCGAATGGAGCGCGCGATCCGGCCATCGTTTTCGGTCGGCCAGCCATTGTGCAAAGCGGGCATCGATCTGGCCTGCTACGATCTTTGGGGCAAACAGACCGGCAAATCGGTCAGCGATCTCCTCGGAGGCGCGCGCAACACCCAAATCAAGCTGAGCTGGACGATCCAGTCGCCGACGCTGGCGGGAGCCGAAAAGCAATTGGAGCACGGCAGGGCGCTCGGCTACGACAGCTTCAACATCAAGGTCGGCGTGCCGCAGACCCCGGTCTACGATCTCGAGCTCGTGCGCACCGTCATGACCTTCGCGCCGCACGGCTTTCATTGGTGCGACGCCAATACCAGCTACGATCTCGACACCGCATTGACGGTCGCGCCGAAGCTGGCCGATCTCGGCCTGAGAGGGCTTGAATCGCCGCTGCCGCCCAACCGGATCCGCGCCTATCAGACACTGAAGCGGCAGGGCGCGTTGCCCATTCTGATGGATGAAGGGATCGTCTCGCCGGTCGAAGTCGCCGAATTTATCGCGCTCGACATGTTCGACGGCATCGCCATGAAGGTTGCCCGTTGCGGCGGCTTGTGGAACGCGACACGAATCGCGCGGCTGCTCCAGGAAAACGGATTGCTGTTATTCGCCTCAGGGCTCACCGATCCCGAGCTATCGATGGCGGCGACCGCGCATTTCTTTGCCTGGGCCGGCCTCGATTTCCCCGCCGCAGTCAACGGTCCGCAATACCTTGTTGACCGCGGTACCATGGACCCATCGTTCCGTCCGCGCGGCGACAGCCTGCAGGTTCCGACCGGGCCGGGTTTGGGCATAGAACTAACCGACGAGGCGCGAAGCGCGATGACGAATGTGGCTGCGGCGCGAGAAGCTTTACCGGCATGATGCCTCTGGTACGTTGAACACGACCCGCGCGATCGAACAATGTGCGGCTTAGGAAGGAAACGATGGCCCTGGTGAGCGATTCCGGAAAACCCGATACCGGGACGGCGGGCGCGACCGCGACTGCTTTTCTCAGGAGACTGATGCCGCTGGCCGGCGTCGCGGGCTTCCTGCTGGTGTGGCAGATTTTCGTGGTCGCCTGGGGTGTGCCAGCCTATCTGCTGCCGCCGCCGTCAGCCATCGGCCATGCCTTCATCAGTCAACTTCCGCTCCTGCTCAGTCACGGCTGGACCACCGTCTACGAGATGCTGGCGGGCTATGCCATGGCCGTCAGCATCGCAATTCCGCTGGCGATCGCGATCACGTCGTCGCGCCGCTTCAATCAGCTCGTGATGCCGACGATGCTGTTCTTCCAGATCATTCCCAAGGTGGCGATCGCGCCACTATTCCTGGTCTGGTTCGGCGTCGGACCGACGCCGAAAATCCTGGTCGCGTTTTTGATTTCATTCTTCCCGATCGTGATCGACGCCGCCGTCGGCCTGCGCTCGATGTCCACGGAAATGGCCGACCTCGCGCGCTCGATGGGGGCGTCGCGGTGGCAGGTGTTTGCGCGGTTCAGGCTGCCGACCAGCCTGCCGTATCTGTTCAGCGGCTTGAAGGTGGCGGCGACGCTGGCGATCGCCGGCACGGTGGTTGGCGAATTCGTCGGAGCCGACAAAGGCCTCGGCTATCTGCTGCTTGTGACCAATTCCAACATGGAAGCCGCACTGATGTTCGCCACCATCCTGGCGCTGACCATCATCGGCCTGGTTTTCTACTATCTCGTGGAGATGCTGGAGACCTTCCTGATCCCATGGCACGTCAGCCACCGGGTGGAGTCGGGCACCATGTAGCGTAATGCCGGTTCTGATCGACGTTCAAAAAAGAGCTTCGTTGCGAAGGCGAAGACAAATTCGAGGGGAGAAATACCACCATGAAACGCAGAGATATAATACTATCGCTGATGGCGGCTGCGGCTGCCGTCACATTGACAGCGCCGGCTGGCGCCCAGGTGCTCGAAAAGTTTACCTTTCGCCTGAACTGGACGCTGTATGGCGAGCACGCGCCGTTCTTCGTGGCTCGCGACAAGGGCTTCTACAAGGACGTCGGCCTCGACGTCGAGATCCTCGAAGGCAGCGGCTCGACCACAGTGGCGCAATTGACCGCCAACGCTACCAACCCGGTGTCCTATGTCGATGCGGCGACGATGATGCGCGGCATCAATGCCGGCATGCCGATCAAGGCTGTCGGCGTGACGCTGCAGCAGAGCCCGATGTCGTTCATCTACCGCGCCGACAATCCGCGGCCGAGCAAAATCGAAGAAATCAAGGACAGCCGGATAGCCATCACCGCCGGCGACGCCAGCCTCGCGATCTTCACCGCTTTCATGGGTAAGCTCAACATGAAGGTGAGCGACGTGAAGCTGATCACCGTCGCCAATCCGGCGGCGAAAGAGCAGGCCGTGCTCGGCGGCCAGGCCGATGCATTACTCGGCTATTTCATGGACCAGGGCCCGCGCATGCAGCTCAAGAGCGGCGTGAAGATGGGTTGGAGCCGGCTCACCGACATGGCCGGCATCACGACCTTGAGCAGCGCCATCATCGTCAACAATGATTGGGCCAAGGATCCCAAGAATCTGGATCAACTCAAGCGCTTCCTGGCGGCGTCGCAGCGCGGCTGGGAAGATACAAGGAAAAATGTCGATGATGCGGCCGCGATCTTCATCAAGGCTGCGCCTTCCTTCAATACCGAAATCGCGTTGCTGGAAATCAACGGCACGCTTTCGATCACCAACACCAAGCACACCCAGGGCAAGCCGCTGTTCTGGTCGGCCAAGGAAGACTGGCAGGAGAGCCAGGATTTGCTGGAGAAATACGCCGGCCTGACCGCGCAGCCGGACCTCGGCAAGTATTACACCAACGAATATCTGGCGCAGCCGCCATACACCGCCGGGAAGAAGTAACGCCAATTCCCTGATGCCTCCGCGGGCCCCCCGCGGAGGCATTTCGTCTCGCGAAAACTGATACTGGAACCGGCAGGCAATGAGCGAACCCTATATCCGGCTGACGAATGTCGGCAAAAAATACCAAACGAAAACCGGAGATGTCGAAGCCTGCGGCGACATCAATCTGGATATCAAGCAATCCGAGTTCGTTGCTATCGTTGGGCCGAGTGGTTGCGGCAAGACCACCATCCTCAAGATGGTGGCGGGATTGCAGCCGTATACGTCGGGGACCATTACGGTTGCCGGCAAACGTGTCGACAGGCCGCAGACCGATGTCGGCATCGTATTCCAGGAAGCCATCATGCTCGACTGGCGCGATGTTCTGGCCAACG